>JBDTTK010000190.1:0-7367 GCA_039930685.1 Bryobacteraceae bacterium
TATCGAGCGCCTCCGCGTGGGCGGCACGTATATCGTCGAGGACATCGAATCCATAAATCTCGACAGATGGAAGGCGAAGATCGAACAAGCCTACTCCGCCCGTTACCCGGCGTTTTGGTTCGCCCTGGTGATCGTGCCGAACCCGGCCAATTCGTTCGACAACAATCTCCTCATCGCTCGTCGCCGCGAGTAAGCATCCGCTGGCCGAGAGCTTTGTGACAGCGGTGCGCCCGGCCGCCGTTTGGACGGACGCACACCTTGGTTCCAGTGGGGCTAGACGAGCGCCTTCCCGTAGAGCGCCATTAGCCTGCTCCAGGCCTTCTCCGCCTGCGGCTCGTTGTAGACGCTCGAATCCGGCGGGCACCAGCCGTGCGCCGCGCCCGCGTAGACCTCGATCTCGGCCGGCAACTTCGCCGCGGCGAATGTCTCTTTAAGGACGTCTTTGTCCTTTGGAGAGCGCTTGTCGTCGTTCTCCGCAATGCAGATCAGGAACTGCGCGTGGCTCTTCGCGGCCTGCATATGCGGACTGTTCGGACCATCTCCGCGGACCAGCCCGCCGCCATGGAACGACGCGACCCCGCCCACGCGCTCCGGAACGGCTGCCGCCGTGCGCAGCGCCATCGGGCCGCCCATGCAGTAGCCCTGCGTCCCCATCTTCTTGTTCTTCGCCACCGCCTTCTGCGTATCCAGCCACCCGATGAACGCCTTCGCGTCCGTCATGTGCGTTGTCTCGTTGAGACTCTGCGCCAGCGGCATCACCTGCTGGATCGGCGTGGCCGCGCCGGCGTCCGCGGTCGGCGCCTTCTTCGTGCGGTAGAACGGATTCACAACCAGCACCGAATAGCCGGATTCCGCAAGCCGCTTGCCCATCGTCCGGAACGCGGGCCGCAGCCCGAAAATGTCTGGCCAGATCAGCACTCCGGGAGCGGCGCCGCTCGCCGGATGCACGAAGTAGCAGTCCGCGCTGCCGTCCGGCGTCGTGACAGTGACGTCCGATTCAGTCACCGCCGCCGCGTTCGCGACCCGCGGCAGCATCATCGCCACCCCGGCTCCCAGCAGGACGCCGAATTGCTTTCGCGTCACCAGGCTTCTGGCCTCAAACTCCTGCCGGTCGTCGTCAAAATGAATCTGATCGCACATAGTCGCTCCTTATGTCACGCCGAAGTATATCGGCAATCAACCGCTAATTGTTTATTCTAGGTCCACGCGTTAGGATTCGCGGACCCACCGGCGAGCCTTCATCTCAAAGCGAGGCAGACTCTGCGGTGGCACCAGCGTAATTGGAATCCGCAGCGCGAGTGCATTGCGCAACTCGGCTTCGAGCCGATGCGCCAGATTCAAATTGCCGGCGGACTCCGCCTCCGGCTCGACCTCGATGCTCAGTTCAACCAATCCGCGATTCGCGAACACGCGGACGCGATACTCCACCACCGCGCCGTCGGCACGCAACACATCCTCGATCGCCGCCGGGAACACGTTGACGCCTCGCACCACCACCATGTCGTCCGTGCGCCCAAGAATGCCACCCTGCAGCGCCAGGTCTTTCGAACCGCACGCGCAGACGCCGTTATCAATCGCCTGCACAAGGTCGCCTGTCCGATACCGGATGAGCGGTGAGCCGACGCGCCCGAGATTCGTCAATACCAGTTCGCCCGTCGATCCGCGGGGCAGGGCAGCGCCGGATTCCGGATCGATAATCTCCGCCACATACGACGACTCGATGATGTGCAGTACGCCGGGGTTCTCGACGCACCCGTAAGACACCGGCCCCACCTCGGTCATGCCGTGGTGATCGACCACCTGCGCACCAGGCCACAACTTCTCAATTTGATGGCGCGTGCCGGCTATACTGCCGCCCGGCTCTCCGGCGACGATGATCGTACGCACGCTCGACGTGGCGAGGTTGATGCCTTCCTCGGCGGCGACTTCCGCCAAATGGATCGCGTACGTCGGCGTGCAGCACAGGACAGTCGCGGACGTATTGATGAGGCAGCCAAGCCGCGCCGAACTGCGCATCCCGCCGCCCGGAATCGCCAGGCATCCGAAACGCGACGCGGCGTCGAAGGCCGTCCAGAACCCCAAGAATGGCCCGAAAGAAAACGCGAAGAAAATACGGTCCGCGTTCGTGACCCCTGCGGCTTCGAATACGCGGATCCAGTTGCCGATCATCCATTCCCAGGACTCCTGTGTGTCCAGCCAGCGCATCGGCTTGCCCGAAGTCGCGCTGGTTTGGCTGAAGCGGGTATAACGCGCCAGAGGGTAGGTCAGGTTCGACCCGAATGGCGAATGCGCGAGCTGATCCGCGATCAACTCGTGCTTGTAGGTAAATGGAACCCGTTCCGCGAAGGCGGTCAGGGAATCGATCTCCGGATCAAGTCCGGCAAGCTTCGCCGCATAGAAACGGTTGTCCGCGAGGACTGCCGACAGCAGTGCGCGGAGAGCGGGTAACTGCCCAATGGCAGGGTCCGTCATTATCGCGCGGCGTCTCCGACGAATTCCTCGACCAACGGCTTCCCGTGCGCCACCGGTGCCGGAACGTCGGCGAATTCCTTCATCGCGGCGAACATCGGATCGAAATCACGGTTCAGGTTGCCGATCAGGCAATCCGTGATATCGCCCTTCATGTCCGGATACTTGGTCAGCATCTCGCGGAAGCTGAAGTTCGGATCGTAGAATCCATAAACCAGCTTGCGCATCGATTCGATCGCCTCGCGGACCGTGTCTCCGTATTTTTCAAACCGCGACCCGCGGAAATCGCCATCGGTCAGCGCCGCGTCCACTTCGTCCGCGACCAGTTCACCGCTGCGCAGCGCCAAAAAGACACCCGAAGAGAACACCGGATCCAGGAATCCGAACGCGTCTCCCGCGAGCACCAAGCCATCAGCCGCGCAGTGCCGCGAGCGGTACGAGTACTCACCCGTCACGCGATACGGACCGAACTGTTCGCCGACCGCCAGGTGATCTTCGATCCACTTGTTCTTCTTTACTTCGCGCTGGAAGATGGCTTCGAGATCCTTGCCGTCCGAGTACAGGTAGTCTTTCTCCGCGACCACGCCGACGCTCAGAATGTCGTCCGCCAGCGGAATGTACCAGAACCAGCCCTTTTCCGGAACGTACGCAACGGTGGTCGCGCCCTCGTCGACGCCCGGATCGCGCATCGCGCCCTTGTAGTAGGTCCACACGGCGATCTTGTTCAGCTTCGGATCGCGGACCTTCCATCCGTTCCGCGAAATCGCGAACGCATCGCGCCCCGTCGCGTCGATCGTCATCGGCGCACGGAATTCGAGCTCGACGCCGTCTTTGTCGACCGCCTTGACGCCGACGACTTTGCCGTCCTCGCGCAGCAACTCGCGCGCGTTGATTTCCTCGATGACCTCGGCGCCCTTCTCGCGCGCGTTGTCGAGCATCATCTGATCGAACTCGCTGCGAAGCACTTGCCACGTCTGCGCCGCCTCGTGCTCCAAGTGCTCAAAGAAATAAAACGGAACCGACAGCCTGCCGGATTTGGACACAAACTGCACGCTGTGCTTCTTCGTGTAGTGTGACGCCTTCATCTTCTCGACCATGCCCAACCGATCCAGCGTGAAGTATCCGTACGGCAGCAGCGATTCGCCGATGTGATAGCGCGGGAATTTCTCTCGTTCCAGAACGACGACGCAGCGTCCCTTCATAGCCAATAAGGCGGATGCGGTCGATCCAGCCGGACCGCCACCGATTACGATGGCGTCATAGTTCGTTCCGTTCTGCGGCATGTGGCTCCCAGTCAACTGATGTCTAATGCGCCGTTTTGTCAGACGCGGCGGTCTACCCGATGTTCGGGCTTGAAGAACTCCGGCAACAGCCGGTCAACCTGTAACAATCCTTCGCGATTGAGCCGGAGTCCGTCCGGATCGACGCTCAGGAATCCATCGCTCTGCAGCTTGCTGACCGCGGGCGCGAACCGCTCCTGAATATCGACGCCAAACTTGTTCTGGAAATACGCGTTCTTGATGCGGCCCAGCTTCATCTGCAGCACCAGTTCCCGAATCATGCGGTCCTCGGGCGACGGCGTCAGCGCGCGCAGAATCGGCAATTCGCCCTGAGCAATCTTGGCGCGGTAAGAATCCCACTCGTGCTCATTCTGGAAGTGCGTGCCCTGCACATGCGAGAACGACGAAACTCCCAAGCCCACCATATCGGCTCCCGCCCACAGCAGATCGCGATACAGGAACTTCGTGCTCGCGTTCTTCACTGCCGTGTAGGCGCTGCCCACCGTGTACCCGGCCTTCTCCAACTCTGAGAATCCGTGCTGCACCCACTCTCGCTTCGTCTTCCACGTCGCGACCGGCGCGACACTGTCTCCGTACACCTTCATCTCCTTGAAGATTGTGGTGTTATACGGAACTTCCATCTGATAGATAGTGACGCTGTCCGGCGCCATCTCGATGGTTTTTTTCACACAGTCTTCCCAGTTCTCCTGGGTCTCGCCGATCATTCCCGCGATCAGATCGATATTGATTTGCGGAAAGCCGATCGACTTGGCGAAATCGTACGCGCGGGCGATCTCCTTTGAAGCATGCGCCCGGCCGTTCGTCTTCAGAATCTCGTCGTTGAAGTTCTCAATGCCCAAACTCAGACGTGTGACGCCGAGGTCTTTGATCACCTGTAGCTTGCCCTCGGTGAGCGTCCCGGGCTCGCACTCAAAAGCGATCTCCTTCGCCTCATCCCACGGCAGCACCTTCTTCATCGCGTTTACAAGCCGCGACAGCTGCGACGACGAGATGTACGACGGCGTCCCGCCGCCGAAATAGATGAAGGTCGGCTTCCGGCCGCCGATGAACGGCTTCCTCGCGTAGATTTCCAGTTCCTGGACCGCCGATTCGAGATAGCCTTCGACCTCAGCCGCGTTCTTGTCCGTATAGACCTTGAAGTAGCAGAAGTGGCATCGCTTACGGCAAAACGGAATGTGAATGTAAATCCCCAGCGGAGTTTCAGGGGAGGGAATCCGGTTCAGCGCGGCATGCGCGTCGGCGACGTTGTCGGGACTCCAGAAAGAATAAGGCGGATAGTTGGAGACGAAGTAATTGCCAGCTCTAGTTTCTTCTTCCACGCACGCTTCCTTTGCTGTTTCAGACATCACAGGCCGGGACGAGCCGGTCAACTCTCGATTCCGGACACCCAGGGTCCGGGGAGCGTCGCCGCGAGTGCTCTCTCTATTGATAGCGCTCAGCTAAGCGGATTGGTTACTCAAGTTCTATGCTACCAGTCTCATTAGACGGCAAGAGAGCCGCTACGTTGCGGGTTTCTTTTCAGTCGCTTCGCACCCTAACGCCGCCATCCGCTGTGCGGCGCAAACGGCGGGTCTCGATCCCATCGATGGAAGCCTGGCTAGAATCCCCAAGCGTTAGGGCCGGTGTGAGAACCGGAGCCCGACCGTGAGGTCGCGCTTCAAACCGTTGAATACTGGATCGAACCCGAGCGTGAGGTCCGTGGCTGCCGCGTTCCCTCCACTCGTGGGATCGCGCTCCCATCGACTCCACACCGGACGGAACCCCGAGTATTGGAGTCTGAGTGAGAATTGAGGCGCGACCGCAAGGACGCGCTCCACGCCGAGATCGGCGATCAAACCGCCGGAGCGCCTAGATACTCGCGAGCAGAATCGCCGAGCCGTACCCGAGAGCCGCCCCGATTAGCGATCCCACGATTACGTCGCTGAGGAAGTGCATGCCGAGCAGCACCCGCGAGACCGCCACCGACAAGGCGCAAAAGAGCAGTCCGGCCAAAAGACCCGGATAAAATCCGCTTACTGCAATCGTCACTGCAAATGCCGTAATCGAGTGTCCTGAGGGAAAGGAGAATTGATCCGGCGGCAGCAGCGTCGCCCAACAATGCGATTCGATCGCGCAGGGCCGCTTGCGTCCGATCAGGCGCTTGAGCCGAAAAAATAGAAGCGAGCCGGCTCCCGACGCGAGCAATGCGGCCAGAAGTGCCGGGGTACGTGACTCTCCGCCGAACAACAGCACCGTCAACCCCAAGCCGTACCAGAGCCAGCCGTCGCCTCCCCGCGTTGCGAAAATCATCCACAAGCGAATCCAGCGCGGAGCCCTCCACCGGTTCACCCGCTTCATCAGCCGGTGATCTCCAGAAGAGATCAGGTCGAGCACCTTCACCGCTCTACTCAGGCTGCTCATGATCCCATTCTCCTCCCAATCGGTGACGGAAGGGTGAACATCGCATAAAACATCAGTGCACCGGAATGTTTTTGGAGGTCTTTCTGCTAGTTTAAGAGGGTTGCCAACCATCGATTTCATCTTCTTCGACGCCGGAGGCGGGCATCGCTCGGCTGCGACGGCCCTGAAAGCTGTGATCGAATCGCAAAATCGCGACTGGGAAATCCGCCTGGTCAACCTTCAGGAAGTTCTCGATTCGCTCGACATCTTCCGCAAGGTCACCGGACTGCGCCTCGAAGATGTCTATAACACCCTTTTGGCCAAAGGGTGGACCCTCGGCTCCGAGTACATGTTGCCCGCCATGCACGGAGTCATTCGCGTCTATCACAGCGCCCAGGTTCGTGTGCTCACCGAGCATTGGCGCAGAACTAAGCCCGATCTTGTGGTGTCGCTCGTTCCCAATTTCAACCGGTCGATGTGGCAGGCCCTTCGTGCAGCAAACCCATTGACGCCGTACGTCACGGTCCTCACCGACATGGCCGACTATCCGCCTCACTTTTGGATGGAGCGGCAGGAGCAGTTCTTCATTTGCGGAACGGAGCGTGCCGTCGAGCAGGCCGTCGCCTTGGGTCACTCCCGCGACAGAATATTTCACGTATCAGGAATGATTTTGCGGCCCGCATTCTACGAGCACGAAGAAGTCGATCGGGACGACGTCCTTCGCAAGGCCGGCTTCGATCCGACGAAACCAGTCGGCCTCGTTTTGTTCGGCGGGCAAGGGTCGAAAGTCATGCTCGAGATCGCTGAACGCCTCAGCGCCCGGCAATTGATCTTGATCTGCGGGAAGAACGATAAGCTGGCTCTCCGCCTGCGTGCCATGAAACGGGAAGCCGCCACACAGGTCGTGGGATTCACCAGCGAGGTACCGCACTTCATGCGGATCGTCGATTACTTTATCGGTAAGCCCGGCCCCGGAAGCATCAGCGAAGCACTTCGAATGAGACTGCCTGTTATCGTTGAGCGCAATGCGTGGACGCTTCCGCAGGAACGGTTCAACGCTGCGTGGGTTGCCGAGAGAGAAGTGGGAGTCGTGCTCAGTAACTTTCGCGGAATCGCTGAGGCGGTAGATCGGCTGCTCGAACCTTCAAATTTCGCAACGTATCGAGCGAACGCTGCTGCACAGGACAATCGTGCGGCCTTCGAAATACCTGAGATTCT
>JBDTTK010000191.1:0-7365 GCA_039930685.1 Bryobacteraceae bacterium
CTCTGCTCGGCCTCGTCGTGCAGGCGGTGTCGGGCGAGCCGTACGAAGCATTCGACAACTTCAAGAAGCATTCGCCGATCACGTATATCAATAATGTTCAGACACCGACGCTGGTGTTGCACGGCGAAGCCGATGTGCGCGTTCCTCCGGGGCAGGGCATCGAGTATTACCACGCGCTGAAGCGTCGCGGCGTGACGACGAAGATGGTGACCTACCCGCGGCAGCCGCACGGTCCGCGCGAGCCGAAGTTCGTCCTCGACATCATGCAGCGCCATCTGGATTGGGTCGAAAAATATGTTCGCTAAGCGGGTATTGGCGTTCGGCATCGTCGCAGTTTGTGGTTTCGCGCAACAGTGGACGCCCGAATTGCAGATGAAGGTGAAGCTGGTGGGCGACGTGGTGCCTTCACCGGATGGGCAGATGGTGGCATGGACCCAGACACGCGCCGTCATGGAAACCGAAAAGAGCGAGCAGGTCACCGAAGTGTTCCTCGCGCACGCCGACGGCACGGACCGCAAGCTGGTCGGGCGCGGCGGTTCGATCGCATGGTCTCCGGATTCGCGGAGCGTGTTCTACCAGTCGGGCCGGATTGTCTGGCGCGTAGCATTCGGCGCCGACGCCAAGGACCCGGAGGCGATTCTGGATTGGAAAGGCTCAATCGGGACATACGCGATTTCGCCGAGCGGCAAAATGCTGGCCTTTACAGGTCTTGAGCCGGATCTCGAGGCGGAACGTGCGCGGAAGGAGAAGCGCGATTGGAAAGTCATCGGGGCAAACCCGCGCAATGCAGCCTTGTGGGCGGTTCTGATCGGCGCTTCTTCAAGGCCTACTCGGATCTCGTCGACACCACGTCATGTCGGGTCGTTCTCCTGGTCGCCTGACAGCAGATCGATCGCATTCGAGACGCGGCCGACGCCTGAAGCGAACCTCGCTTCAAGAAGCGACATCGCCGAAGTCGAGATTGCGACGAAAACTGAGAAGCCCATTGCTTCGACCATCGCGAGCGAAAGCCAGCCCCGCTATTCGGCGGACGGCAAGTATCTGGCGTTTGTGCGGAGCGCCTTACCCGTGCAGTCGGCGGGCGACGACCATATTGTGCTCCATCCTCGCGACGGCCGTCCGGAGCGAAATCTGCCCGACACCTACGACCGCTTGCCGAAACTGCTCGGTTGGTCGGGCGACAGCATCCTGTTCGAAGAGGGCCGAGGAACGCGCAACGCCATCTACGCGATGCCGATCGATGGACCGCCGAAGCTGGTCTATGCACCCCCCGGCGTGCTGTCTGCCTACCGTTTGAACGATACTGCCACGGCACTGGGTTTTGTCCGCGAGAGTTCGTCCGAGGCGCCGGAAGCCTTTGTCCGGCCAGTTGGGCAAGGCGATCCGGTCCGGGTGAGTGCGGCGAATACCGATTTGCCGGCGCTCCCGATTGGAGAGACGAAGGTCCTGTGGTGGCGTTCTAAGGACAACACCGAGGTGGAAGGGCTTCTGACGCTGCCTGTTGGATACGTCAAGGGCACCAAGGTTCCGACGGTGATGTTGCTGCATGGCGGTCCGTATGGCGCGAACATGGAGCAATTCCTTGGGCGGCCCGGCCTTTATCCGCTGGCTACGTTTTCATCGCGCGGGTACGCCGTGTTTCGTCCGAATCCGCGGGCGTCCACCGGATATGGCCGAGACTTCCGTTTCCTCAATTTGAAGGATTGGGGCGGCGGAGACTACGACGACGTGATGACCGGAATGGACCTGGTGATTCGCGACGGCGTTGCCGACCCCAACAAGCTGGCGGTGATGGGTTGGAGCTACGGCGGCTACCTGACGTCGTGGACCATCTCGCACACCAACCGCTTCAAGGCGGCGGCGGTCGGCGCGGGTGTCGAAAATCTAATTAGCCAGACGGGCAACGCCGACATCCGCAACAACAAGATCGACGCGTTCGGCGCGCCGTGGGACAACAGGGCGTATTACATCGAGCGGTCGCCAATCACGCACGTGAAGAACGTTACAACGCCGACTTTGATCCTGGGCGGCGAGCAGGACGATCGCGTTCCGCTCTCACAGAGCTTCGAGCTTTACCATGCGCTGGAGGCGCGGGGCGTGGAAACGCAAATGGTGGCGTATCCGCGGACTCCGCACGGGCCGCGGGAGCCGAAGTTCCAACTCGACATCATGCAGAGACATCTCGACTGGGTGGAAAAACATGTTCGCTAAATTCTGTATCGCAGCGCTGCTGCCGCTAGTTGCGTTTGCTCAGGCGCCTACATCGTGGACGCCGGAACTTGCCATGAAAGTCAAAGGCATCGCGGACGTGACTCCCTCGCCGGACGGCAAGACCGTTATCTGGACCGAGACGCACGCTGTCATGGACGGCGACAAGAGCGAGATGAATGCGCAAGTGTTCTACTCGAACGCCGACGGTTCGGGCCGAATCCAATTGACCCGCGGCGCGAAGAGTGCGAATGCTCCCCAGTTCTCGAACGACGGCAAGTTCGTCTTCTTCGCCTCGGACCGCGGAAGCGGCCGGCAGGTGTTCCGGATTCCGGTGGATGGCGGCGAAGCCGAGCAGCTTACCTCGTTCGGCGGCGCGGTGGCGCAGTTCCAACTGTCACCCGACGGCAAGTGGATCGCCTTTACGGGCCGCGAGAAGGATCTGGAGGACGAGCGCGCGAAACGCGAGAAGCGGGACCTGCATGTACTCGATGAAGATCCGAAGAACCTCAGCCTATGGCTGACGCCGGTGGATCACGACATTCGTGGAAAGCGCTCCGGCAAGAAGGTTGGGGACGGCCCGTATAGCGTCGGGCAGTTCGACTGGTCCGCCGATTCGCGGCGCATCGCGTACGAGACGCGGCCGACTCCGAACGCCGACGACGGGCGCAAGGCGGACCTGCTTGAGGTGACGATCGAGACCGGCGGCGTGCGTCCGCTGGCGGCGACTTCGCTTACGGAAAGCTCGCCGCGGTACTCGCCGGACGGACGGTTCCTGGCGTTTACGCGAAGCCGCGAGGGCGCATCGCGCATTGGCGGAACACGAATCGTGCTGCTGTCGCTTAAGGACGGAAAGATGCGCGAGTTGCCGCCAACGGCGGATGAGGGGCCGGCACTGGCGGATTGGGCGAAGGATTCGAGCCGCATCTTTTTCACCGAGGGCAAGGGCACGCGCGGCGTGATCTACGCGATGCCGGTCGACGGTCCGCCGGTGGCGGTGTTTGCGCCGGCGAAGGGCACGTTCGGATTTGGCATCCGCATGAATCGCAGCGGCACCTATGCGGGATTCGCATTTCAATCTTCGTCGGAGGCGGTTGAGGCGTACGTTCTGGCCCTGAATTCCGCGACGCCGGTTCGGGTGAGCGAGGCGAATACCAACCTGCCGAAGCTGCCGATCGGCGAGACGCGCCTGATCCATTGGAAGAGCAAAGACGGCAAAGAGATCGAAGGGCTGCTGACGCTGCCCGTCGGATATCAGAACGGCAAGCGCTATCCGCTGATCCTCAACATTCACGGCGGTCCGGCTGGTGCGTTCAACGAGCAGTTCATCGGCGCGTCCGGCCTGTACCCGATCGCGACCTTCGCGGCCAAGGGCTGGGCGACCCTGCGGGCGAATCCACGCGGGTCGACGGCGTACGGACTGGCGTTCCGCGCGGCGAATTACACGGATTGGGGCAACGGCGACTATCAGGATCTGATGACCGGCGTGGATTATGTGATTCAGCAGGGCATCGCCGATCCGAACAAACTGGCGGTGATGGGTTGGAGCTACGGCGGATACATGACGAACTGGGTGGTCGGGCACACCACGCGCTTCAAGTGCGCGGCGGCCGGCGCAGGCCTTTCGAACATGATCTCGATGTACGGCACCAACGACATTCCGTCGACCCTCGATGACTATTTCGACGGAGCCTGGTTTGAACAGGCGGACCGCTATGTTCAGCAGTCGCCGCTCTTCTACATCAAGAACGTGACGACGCCCTTGCTGGTGCTGCATGGCGCGCAAGACTTCCGCGTACCGACCACGCAGGGCTACGAGATGTACGAAGGTGTCAAGCGCCACGGAGTGGAGGCCAAAATGGTGGTCTATCCGCGGACGCCGCACGGTCCGCAGGAACCGAAGTTCGTGTTGGACGTCATGCAGCGGCACGTCGATTGGGTCGCGAAACATATCGGAGAGTGAAGACGGAGGGGAGGCGAGTGACGCATCGAATCGCTGTATTGCTCCTGGGCGTTACCGCCTGTTTTGCCGATCGGGTTCCAGGATTGCGGGAGCCGGTGGAGATCCTTCGCGACAAGTGGGGCGTTCCTCACATTTACGCGAAGAATGCGGACGATCTGTTTTTCGCGCAGGGCTGGATCGCGGCAAAGGACCGTCTCTATCAACTAGATACCTGGCGACGCCAAGGTACTGGAAAGCTGTCCGAGGTCCTCGGTCCGAAAATGATTCAGCGCGACCGGTTCGCGCGGCTGGTCCGCTACCGCGGCGATTGGGATGCCGAGTGGAAGAGCTACTCGGCCGATGCCAAGCCGATCGCCACAGCGTTTACCAAAGGCATTAACGCCTATATCCGTTCGCTGAAGGGCAAGCGGCCGGTGGAGTTCGAAACCGCCGGCTATGATCCGGGGTTGTGGGAGCCCGAAGATGTTGTCGCGCGCATCGCCGGTCTCGTGATGACCCGGAATCTGACTACAGAGCTGACGCGCGCGGTCGAAGTCTCGCGATTCGGCGCGGCCACAATCGAGAAGGTGAATCCGCCGGACCCGTTCATCAAGTTGCAGGCTCCGCGCGGACTCGATCTGGCGAAGATCAATCCGGAAGTTTTGCGCGAGTATCAGGCGGTGACGAGCGGACTGCGTTCCGGCGACAGCGATTGCGATCCGCTCGATTGCACGGGCAGCAATAACTGGGTGGTGGACGGATCCATGACGGCGTCGGGCAAGCCGCTGCTCGCGAACGATCCGCATCGGCCGATCAATATCCCGTCGCTGCGCAAGACCGTCCATCTGGTTGCACCGGGCTGGAACGTGATCGGCGCGGGCGAACCCGCCCTGCCGGGCGTCGCGCTAGGGCACAACGAGTCTGTTGGATTCGGCTTCACGATCGCGCAGATCGACCAGCAGGATCTGTTTGTCGAGAAGATCAATCCGGCGAATGCGAATCAGTACCTGATCCGCGGCGCGTGGAAGAATTTCGAGACCGAGAAGCAAACGATCAAAGTGAAGGGCGCGGCGGACGTCACGGTCGACCTGCACTACTCGATTCACGGCCCGGTGATTTTTGAGGATAAGACGCGCAATCTGGCATACGCCATCAAGTGGGTCGGCGCGGAACCCGGCGGCGCCGGCTATCTGGCGGCGCTCTCGCTCGCGCGGACAAAGAACTGGAAAGAATTTCTCGCGGGCGTCGAGCACTACAAGGTGCCGTCCGAGAATCTGGTCTACGCGGACACGCAGGGGAACATCGGATGGATCGCGGCCGGTCTCGCGCCGATCCGGAAAAGCGGGTCAGGTTTGTTCCCGGTTCCGGGCGACACGGGCGAGTATGAGTGGCAGGGGTTCATGCCGGTTGCGGACCATCCGCAGATCTACAATCCCGCCAAGCATTTCGTGGACACTGCGAATAACAACATTCTTCCGCCCGGCTATACGAAACAGTTTTCCTACGAGTGGGCTTTGCCGTTTCGCGCCAATCGCGTCGCGCAGGTGCTGTCGTCGTCGAAGAGCAAGTTCACGGTGGCGGACTTCGAGCGGCTTCAGCAGGATGTGTATTCAGCGCCGGCGAAGCGGTTCCAGCAGGTGGTGGCCAAGTGGCGAGCCAAGCGGGACGCGTCCTCGGCGCTGCTCGTGGACGAGTTTCTCAGGTGGGATTGCCGCATCACGGCGGATTCACGTCCGGCGCTTCTCTATGAATTGTGGATCGCGTACCTGACCGCGAGCCTCTATCCGCCACAGGTCTATGGGCACACGCCGAACCTCGAGATCGTTCTGAAAGGTCTCGAGCAAACTGCGGATTCGGGCGCGATCGGCGATGCGTTGAGCATGACGATTCGCGATCTTGAAAGGCGTATGCCGCACAAGGAAACCTGGAAATGGGGCGCCCTGCATCAGTTGAGCCTGCGCCATGTGCTGGGGGAAAAGTTTTCGCTCGATCCGGTGGCGCGTCCGGGCGATGCAAATACAGTCAATGCCGCCGGTGGTGCCGGATTCAAGCAGTCGAGCGGCGCGTCGTACCGCCAGGTGCTCGACTTCGCCGATTGGGACCGGTCGATGATGACGAACGTGCCCGGCGAGAGCGGCGATCCGTCGAGCAAGCACTACTCCGATTTGCTGAAGGATTGGGCCACCGGCACGTATCATCCGATGCCGTTTTCACGCAAGGCTGTTGAAGCCGCCACGGATGAGCGAATCGTGCTCGAACCGTAAGGTTCCGGCTTTCATCACGACGAGGACGTATTGACGGGCCGCCACTGCTGCAGGATTCCGTGGCGGCTTAGTTCCCGGCTTGCCCGCGCGGTAATGTCGCTCTGAATCCTCGGCTCGAAGCGGTGGTCGTAGACGTAGCACTTGATTCGCAGGCGCAGATATGGCCGGCGGTTGAATTCCTGGGTGGTAAGGATTACGACGGGCTTCCGCGCCAGCAGAAATGGAGAGCAGATCGCGGCCTCGAAGCCTACTCGCTGCGCAAGGTCGGGACTCGAGTCTACGGGCAGGAAGAGATCCGTGACCACCTGGCAATCGGGTACGCCGGAATTGGCATTGAATACGCGGTCTGTCAGGACTTGCGCGTTCGGAATCGTGACGCGCGTATCGTCCGGCGTGGTGAGTTTGGTGCTGCGGAGGCCGATGTGGTCAATCTCGCCGTAGGCGTCGCCGATTCGCACGCGGTCGCCCAGTTGGTAGGGCCGATCGCCGAGCACAACGAGTCCGCCGACCAGGTTCTTTATCAGGTCCTGGGCGCCCAAACCAAGGGCGATGCCGAACGAGGCGATGCTGGCGAGAAATGTCTCGCGCGATGGCGCGAGGAAATTAAAGCAGGCGATTAGGGCCGCGAACCAGATGGCGATGCGGAAGACCGGTTGCAGCCACTTCACAAAAAAGCGCGCGCGAGTGCTCCGGCGGCTGATGCTGTCGAGGGCGGTCGAGAGCCACCGGATAACGAGCCATGCCAGCAACAGCGTCAATACTGCCGACGCAACAAACCAGTTTCCGTGCATAATCCCTGACTCCTGTGCTGGGGAGACCGCCGAACTGACCAAGCCCCGCGGGCATCGCCATTTGTCGGTTTGGTATCTCATTCTCTGTCCGGCCAAGCGTCCCGGTACGGCGCGCTCGACCAGGCCCGCCTCATACTGTGGGCATCGCGCCAGAGCGTAT
>JBDTTK010000192.1:0-7361 GCA_039930685.1 Bryobacteraceae bacterium
GCTTACGCGGCAGTTAGTGCGAACCATTCCGGAGCAAAAGAACATGACGTTCGCGAGGGATGATCTGCCGCGCATCGAGCTAAATGGCCGGACGGCATTGATCATCGGGGTTGGCGGAATCGGGATGCAGATCGCGCAGCGCGCCAAAGCCTTCGGAATGCGGGTGATCGGCGTGGATCCAAAGGACATGCCGATAACCATGCTGGTCGACAAGCTGGTGCCGCCGGACCGCCTTGACGCGGTGCTTCCGGAAGCGGATGTCATCTTCGTGTCCGCTCCTCACACCAGGGAGTCCGAAGGAATGATCGGATCACGGCAGTTTCAGGCCATGAAAAAGGGCGCCTATTTCATCGCCGTATCCAGAGGCAAGCTCTATTCGATGCCGGGATTGGTCGAGGCCTTGGATTCGAAGCGGTTGTCCGGGGCGGGCGTGGACGTAACCGACCCGGAGCCGCTGCCGAAAGGGCATCCCCTCTGGAGGTTCCCGAATGTCGTCATTACGCCGCACATCGCGACCCAATCCGACAAGCTCGAGGACCGGACGGTCGAGCTGATCCGGGAAAACATGAAACGGTTCGTTAGGCATGAGCCCCTATTGAATGTGGTGGATAAGCGGAAGGGTTACTAGCGTTCCGGCGGAGAACAGGCGCAGGTCAAAGTTTAGGGCTGGAGTCCGCGCCCGATCCTCTGTATAATCTCAGACCACGAGGGATTGCTCCATGAAGTTGCTGTATAGTTTGGCGTTTGTTGTACTTCCGGTTGTTAGCTTCGGGCAGACCACCGGTACGGGTGGCGGAACTACTGGCGGAACCACGGGTGGCACGACCCCTGGCACGACCAACCGGCCTCCCACCACGACCACGACTCCCAGCCTTAATACGCCTACGATGCCATCCGAGACGTCGCGGCCTATGTTCCTGGCTGGCCAGGTGAAGCTGGCCGACGGCGGGGCGCCGACAGAACGCGTGGCCATCGAGCGAGTGTGCAACGGGCGTCCGCACATCGAAGGCTACACCGATTCGAAAGGCCACTTCAGCATCCAGCTCGGAAACAATCCGATGCAGTACGCGGATGCGACGGAGAGTTCCTCGTCGTTCGGCGGGTTCGAGTCCAATAACAGCCGCACTCCAAACGCCACGCAGTCGCCTTTCGGCCGCGGAGTCACAGAGCGCGAGTTGCTGGGCTGCGAGTTGCGCGCAACTCTACCGGGTTATCGATCAGACACGATCATGCTTGCAAACCGGAAGTTCATGGACTCACCGGATGTCGGCATTATTGTTCTCCGGCCGATGGTAAAGTACGACGGCTTGACCATGTCCGGCACTTCGGCGCTGGCGCCCAAGGACGCGCGGAAGGCGTACGAGAAGGGTCACGACTACATCAAGAAGAATAAGCTCGCCGAGGCGCAGCGGGAACTGGAGAAGGCGGTCGGCATCTACCCGAAATATGCGGCAGCGTGGTACGACCTGGGACGCGTCCGCGAGAGCCAGAAAACGGACGACGCGCGCGACGCCTACATGAAGTCGATCGAAGCCGACCCTAAATACGTGAACCCGTACGAGGGCCTGTATATGATGGCCGCGCGAGAGCGCAAGTGGGAAGAAGTAGCGGATCTCAGCGAGAAGGTGATCAAGCTCAACCCCTACGATTTCCCCAGCGCCTATTCGTTGAACGCGATGGCAAACCTGAATCTTCAACGGGTAGAGCCCGCCGAGAAGAGCATTCTTGAAGCGATCAAGCTTGATACGAACAATCGCTCTCCCCGAAACCAATATGTGTTGGCGCTCATTCTCGCGCAAAAGCGGGACTTCGACCACGCATTGCCCCTGCTCCGCACCTATCTTGAAGGACTGGAGACTTCGGCCCGGTTCGAGAGCAACATCAACGCCGGCAAGGAAGCGGAGTTCGTCAAGAAGCAGCTTGCTGATGTCGAACGGTTCGCTTCCGCAAAGGCAGTCGCCCCTAAAGAGTAGGCTTTCCTAGGCATGATGGAAGCGCGGCCTCTTGATACTGTAGAGGCATGATCGAGCTCCTTGTTCGTCGACTCGCCAAGCAGCGAGCCCAAGCCGTAGAAGCGTTGCGAGCGATCCCGGAAGAGAGCCTGACTCTTCAGCCCGCGAACATGGTCAATCACGCCGCGTGGACGCTGGCGCATCTGCATACGTCAGACGTGCTTGTCCGCGCTACCTTCACCGGCAGCCCTGTAGACAAGAAACTGGTGGAGAACTTCGCCAACGGATCGAAGCCCGCGCCGAACCTCGATGCGTTCCGCGAACTGTTCTCCTCGAAGGACGGGCTGATCGAGAAGATGACGGCTTCGCACGCCGCGGCGATGGATGCGGTCGGCGCTTTGAGCGATGCCGATCTCGACCGCGAGAATCCGAACGAGAAGTCTCGCGGCTACTTCCCGACGATCGGCGACTTGCTCACCTACCTGATCTGGCACGAGGGCTACCATTTCGGTCAATTGAGCCATTGGCGCAAGGCCGCCGGAGTCTAACAGGCGCGGTCAGGGCCTTACTGCGAGTACAGTTCCCGAGAGGGGATCCTTCCATACGGTCTTCAGCCCGCGCTTCTCGACTTGGGCGGCGTCCTGCACCGCAAAGATCCAATACGAGGCCTCCGGCGGATCCGTTTCGCGTTCCATAGGCGCCATCCAATTCAGATTGCGGGTCTCCCGATAGTAGTTTAGCGGCGCGGCCATTTCCCAAGATCCGGCGACGATCACGGGCTTGGCTCCGAGGCGGGAGTGGTCCTTCGAGATGTAGCTGATGATGGACCTGAAATCGCGATGGAATAACCAGTCGCCGTAGAAGGTCGTTCGCCATTCCAGGGCATATTGCGCCAGTACGACAAGCATCGGAACCGCCAATAGCCAGGAGACCCAGCGGGGGCCGGGCGCGAACCGAATCACGAGCAATCCAGCGAAGGTCAGCAGGAAGATCCAGTAAACCAGGGTCCGGCCTACCGGTAGGGCAATGCCGGCGATCGCAAAGCCACCGGTAATCGCTACCAGGGAAGCGAAGGTCGTACCCGCAAGCAGCAGCAGTTCCACACCCGCGGCATCCGCCCTCCGCCAGTTTCGGAACGCAATCAGGCCCAGGCCCAGGAGTGCGATCGCGATTCCCGCATCGATCGCATACTGCAGCCACATGGTGTTCGGCAACAAGGCATAAGCGGGGTTCGACAGGAAAGAGACGACGGCAAGCGACTCGCTGAGTTCCCGCCAGGAATGTGCGCCGTAGTAGAAATGATCGGGAGACGCGGCGCTCAGCGGGAAGATCAGCACCAGCCAGCAGAGCGTCAGGAAGGGAGCAATCAGCAGCCTGGCGACCGCGGGCAGAGCGAGCAAGCCGGATTCGGGCGGCAGGGGTGATCGGTGCCTGTCCAGCCAGTAGATCGAAAGGGAGGTTAATATGGCTCCCGTCACCGGAACGAGATAGATCAAATTGGAGCAGACCGCGAGCGCCAATATGAGCCCTGGCCAAACGACGAGCCAGCGGTTGGCGGCCGCCTCCGCCGGGTTGCGGAGAAACCGGAGAAGCGCAACGAGTCCCAGGGTAAAGAAGGCAAGGGCCAACCCGTAGCCGCGCGCGGCGGAAAGGAAGTCGAGGATCAGCGGATGCAGGCTGAGAGCCGCCACGGCAAGGAACAACCTCCATCCAATGCCAAAAACCGCTTCGCAAAGGCGGAACATCGCCCAGAAGTACACGAGGCAGGCGAGCAAGGTCGGAAGGCGCATCACGAACTCCGATGGACCAAACGCGCTGACGGCAACTTTGCACAGAATCGTGAAGAGGACGTGATGGTTAGCATCGTAGGTCGTGAAGACCTCCGCCCAAGGCTTGGCGACGAACCAGAGGTAGGTGAGGGCTTCGTCGTGAGTGATGGATTGCGATGCGGCGCGATAGACGTTGACGACGAAGAGCGATCCGAGCAGCACGAGACTGGCGAAACGGAATGGCGTCCGCATGGAAGTAGCTATTGTAGCCGTCGGCGGTGCGGTTCTAGCGGGTGCAGCCGCCCGCTTCAGGCCCTCATAGTACTAAAGCGCGTTAAGCGACCGAGAAATACGAGCCCAAGCAGGCACTTTGCTAGTGGAGCCGAACGAAGGGTCGAAGTCAGGCTATAAATTAGGCAATCTTAATCGTAGTGACCAAGATGGGCGGTACTGCAACATGTAAGTACCAGAACAATAGGACCTTAATACTATTGCTTGAGGTATTGACCTTAGATCTTTCTGGCTATACAGTCGGAAATACAAAATGACAGAACAACGGAAGTCCCAACGATTCAACCTCAAATTCCCCCTAGAGCTGGTTCGTGTTGGCGCTGCGGCACTGAACACTCGTGGGGAGACGCGCAACCTGAGTTCTAACGGTGTGCTGTTCACCACAACTACTGGAATCTCGATTGGAGAATCCATCGAGTACCAGATTAGCCTCCCCCAAGATGTTCGGCTGAAGTGCGTGGGTAAGGTGGTCCGGTCGGACCGCGACGATATGTTTGCGGCGACGCTGGAGCGCTATGAGTTTCAACGGCAGTCAGCGCGAATGGCTCCCATGCTCACGGACGTGCAGACGGCTTTGCCCAAAGGCTGGCTGGTGGCTCCGTAGCGGCAATCCTGGCGCGCGACCACCGGGTCTACGCGGGCGCTCAGAACAAAAGCGAGCTGACAAGCAGCCGGCAGTGGCCGAAAGGGGCGCGCCGGCTGCCTTTGCTTTCAGTGAACTACATCTGGCCTTCGTCGGCAGAAGGGCCATACACCGAAGGAACCGGAATGTCGTTCAAGCGCAAATAGACGCCAAGCTGGGCGCGATGATGGACCAGGTGGTTCATCACCCAGGTTCGAAGGACTGCGACTTTCGGCATCGTCATCAACGTCGCACCGTTGTTCTTTAGTGCCCAGGGCTTCATCATGGCCGCATCGTCGGCCGATGCGATCGCCGCCCTACCGGCAGCGACGTTCTTGTCGAACATCGCAAGCAGTTCGGCATTGGTCTTGGCGTCCGGGGGCGGCTCCATCTGCTTTCCACCGGGCGCCATGTCGAGTTCGTCGGTCTCTACGGTCATCGCACCCCATTGGGGAAGCGTCGCAAGATGGGAGGCCAAGTGTCCCATAGACATCGACTTGGCGTGCGGCTTCCAGTCGAACTTTCCATCCGGCACGCGGGCGAGCGTCTCCCGGGCGGTCGCCATTTCGTGATCGTATTCAGGTAGCAGTGCTTGATTAAGTGGCATCGAATCGTCTCCTTGCGTTATTTTGGCGGACCTCAGGTCAGCTGAAACCGAATCGGGCACCGGCCAGCTCAAACAGACTAGCAAAGAAAAGGCGAAGATGGAAGCCTGTTGAGGTAAGATGTTTTTGTAGACGGCAAATCCATGAACCTGGAACTTGATCTTTTTGACCCGTCGGACCGCGAGAGCGGGGACATAACGGAGCATTTGCCGGCAGCGGCCAAAGACAGGATGCTGGCTTCGCGGGCAGGCCTTGAGGGTGCGTTGGCCCAGTTTGAGGCCTGGATGGCGAAAACGAATTCCCCGGTAAGGGCGATCCGGCACCAGCCTGCGCGTCCAGCGGTCTATCAGGACCTTCCGACCGAATTGGCGGCTCCGGTCCGAGGAATGCTGAATCAGCGCGGTATCCGGCAGCTTTACGTCCACCAGAGCGTGGCCTTCGACTCGATTACAGCGGGAGGTAACGTCGTTGTCGTTACGCCGACCGCGAGCGGAAAGACTCTCTGCTACAACCTCCCGGTCTGGCAGCGCCTGCTTGCCGAGCCGGGCGCCCGCGCGATGTATTTATTTCCTACCAAGGCGCTCGCCGAAGACCAACTCGCGGAGTTCAATGAATCGGTGAACGGAATCCAGGCGGCGGGTGGTGGAGAAATCCGGGCGTTCACCTATGACGGCGACACGCCACAGGACGCCCGGCGGGCAATCCGGGAGCGGGCGAACGTCGTGTTCACGAATCCCGACATGCTGCACGCCGGAATTCTGCCTCATCACACGAAATGGGCGAAGGCGTTCGAAAACCTCCGCTATATCGTCATTGACGAACTGCATTATTACCGCGGCGTGTATGGCAGTCACCTGGCGAACGTCATGCGCAGGCTGTTGCGGATCTGCGAGTTCTACGGATCCACCCCGCAGTTTGTGTGCTGCTCCGCGACGATTGCGAATCCGAAGGAGTTGGCGGAGGCGCTGACGGGCCAGAACTTCGAGTTGATTGACAACAACGGCGCTCCGGCGGGCGAGAAGTATTTTGTGTTCTACAATCCGCCGGTGATCAACCAGCAGCTCGGGATCCGGCGGAGCTATCTGCACGAATCGCGGCGGATGGCGATCGAGTTCTTGGAGCGCAACCAGCAGACGCTGGTGTTCGCGAACAACCGGTTGGCGACGGAAGTTCTGGTGACGTACCTGAAGGATGCCGCGGACCGGCTGCCGTTTGGACGCGATGCGGTCCGCGGGTATCGCGGCGGATATCTGCCGAAAGAGCGGCGTGAGATCGAGCGGCGGCTGCGGGACGGCGAAATCCGCGCCGTAGTCGCGACGAATGCGCTGGAATTGGGCATCGACATCGGATCACTCGACGCGGTAGTGATGGCCGGGTATCCGGGGACCATCGCTTCGACCTGGCAGCGTGCAGGCCGCGCGGGCAGGCGCATGGGCTCTTCCATCGCGGTGATGGTGGCGTCGAGCGCGCCGCTCGATCAATACATCGTGGAGCATCCGGAGTATTTCTTCGAGCGTCCGCCGGAGCATGCGCACATCAATCCGAACAACCTCGAGATTCTGCTGAACCATTTGAAGTGCGCTGCGTTCGAGCTTCCGGTACGCGATGGCGAGCTATTTGGTGGCCACGACACGTCGGAACTGTGCCGGTTCCTGGTGGACCTGGGACTGCTGCACCATTCGGGCAACGCCTGGCACTGGACGTCGGACACGTATCCGGCGGATGCAGTCAGCTTGCGGTCCGTAGCGAGCGATAACTTCGTTGTCATTGATATCACCGGCGAGCACAAGATCATCGGCGAGGTCGCATTTACGGCGGCACTGACGACGCTGCATGAGAAGGCGATCTATCTCCACGAAGCGCGTCAGTTTCAGGTGGAGAAGTTCGACTACGAAGGACGGAAGGCGTACGTCCGTAAAGTGGATTGCGACTACTTCACGGATGCAATCGACTACACGCAGGTGAAAGAGTTGGAGGCATTCGAGTCGGCGCCGCTCGGCAGGTCCGCGCCCGCTGAGAGCGAGGCGCTCGTGCCGATGGACGAGGGCCGCGTGTCGGCGAACCACGGCGAGATCCGATTGAACTGGCAGGTAGTCGGCTGGAAGAAGATCAAGTTCTACAC
>JBDTTK010000193.1:0-7348 GCA_039930685.1 Bryobacteraceae bacterium
TGAGGACAATATTGCCCTCGCGGTCGAGAGTCACGCGATTTTCGGGATCAGGCAGGTCTTCGGAAGTCAGCCAGAAATCCAGCGAATGACCCGCCATCTGCTCGAGCACAAACCCCGGCGCAATCGCCGGAGCGCCCGCGCGCAAGGCGTCGGTGTCGAGCTTGCCGACGAACGAAATGTGCCCCATCGGAAAATCCCAGTCCTTGGACGGCCCGTAGAAATCATTGACCGAAAGCGACTTCTGGAAAATCGTCGGATTGGGGCACTTCGAGACCGCCATCTGCACAGAGTTGATGTGCCCCATGTAGTGCCGCCCCACGACATCGGACCCATTGGCGAGCCCCTTCGGATGCTTGTCGATCGCGGACCGCAACAAGAGCGCCGCCGAGTTGATCGCGCCGCACGAGACGACCACGACGTCCGCCGAATACTCCTCGCTGACCCCATTCCGCTGCACAGCCACCTTGCTGATTTCACGCCCGGAAGCACTGGTTTCGAGGCGCTCCACCTCGCGCCGGTCAGCAGCGTGACGTTCGGATGCTGCAGCGCCACGTCCACGCCGAGCACCTGCGCGTCCGCCTTGGCATGGACGAGGCACGGATAGCCGTCGCACGTCGCACAGCGGATGCACTTGCTCTGATTCGGATTCTGCTCGTCGAGCAGGATGCCCAACGGCGTATGGAACGGCCGGACGCCCTGCCGTGCAAAGTCTTCCGCCAACTGCTGCAGGCGGGGCTCGTGGCTTACCGCCGGATATGGATAGGGCGCACTCGCCGGAGGATCGGTCGGGTCCTCGCCGCGCTGTACGTGGACGTGATACGCCCGCTCCGCCTGCGTGTAATACGGCTCCAGCTCGTCGTACGAGATCGGCCAGGCGGGCGAGATGCCGCCGTGATGCCGGACCTCGCCGAAGTCCTCTTCTCGCAACCGGAACAGAGCGGACCCGTAGAACTTCGTGTTGCCGCCGACGCAATAGTTCGTGTGCGGGTGCAGATCCTTGCCGTTGCGGTCGCGCCAGACTTCTTTGGTCCCGTAGCGCCCCTCGATGTTGACCGCGCGCGAACTCCAGTTTTCCTTCTCGCGGCGCACGTAGTCGCCACGCTCGAGAATCAGGATCTTCTTGCCGGTGGGCGCGAGCTTCGCCGCCAGCGTTCCGCCGCCCGCGCCGGTTCCGATGATAATTACGTCGTATTGCATCTGAGACATGCCTTCCCCTTTGGCGCGCAGGAAGCCTGCTGCCCGTCTTTTCAAAATCAGATTGATCTCGAGCCGGCCGCTAATCCCTGCCGGCGTTCAGTTGTGGATAGTTACAGTTGAAAATGCACCGCTGTGCATTGTGGTGATGCAGCTTGGCGCAGTACACCCGATGAATGCCCCGCCGCGCCCGATAGAGTTGCGCCGCGCCCAGCATTCCCAACGCCGGACCGGCAAAGTAGATCCAAAGCGCGGTCCAGTCGCGCGCAAAAAGGCCCGATCCCACCGTCCGCGCCGGGTTCATGCTCATGCCCGACAACGGCGCCTCGATGGATATGTAGGCTGCCACCAGGACGCCCGCCAGAATTGGCGTGTACCTGCTCCAGCGCCTCGAATTCGACGTCCACAGGACTGCCGCCATCATTCCCGCCGAGATGAGCGCCTCCGCGATCAGGGCGACCGCCACGCCGGCGTAACCAGGCGTCGTCACCGCGTAATTCACAGCCGTGTGCCGCAGTGGCAGGCCGACAATCAGCTCGGATACGCCGACGCCGAGGATCCCGCCCGCAAACTGCGCCGCTACATAGAAGCAGGCGTCCCAAGGCTGAATCTTTCCGAGCAGCAGAAACGAGATCGTCACGCAGGGGTTCATGTGCGCTCCGGAACGCTTGCCCCACGGAGAAAAGAAAATGCCGATCGCCGTCAGTCCCATCGCCACTCCCGCGATCACTCGCCGTAAATCCCCGTTCTCGATCGCCTGATGGACAGGACACGCCGGATGCTCGAGAAGCACGGTGAATATACAGGCGGAAATCATGAAGATTCCCAGCGCCGCGGCCTCCATCAGATACTCCGGCCAATGATTTCTGAATGCGAGTGAAACTCCGCCGTCGGAAGCCGCATCTATCGGCTTTACGGTTCTCATGGTCGCGGTGGGCATTTCTGCGTTCGGAATCCTCGGGCCGGCCCGAAGTATTCCCGCGGCAGGGCTTCTAATTCACCGCAAGCAACTTGGAATAAACGGCTGGAGCAGCGTCATCCTTGTAACACATGGCACCTTCATCCGCGACTCATTCGAACGATTTGGCGGGACGTCAAATGGCCTTGATTCAGGCCAATACCGGTTGGCTTCGTCAGGCGCTTTCGCTGCTCGCGCGGATCGGCGACGACGTATACTCTTCGGTTCCGGGATCGCTGGCGCCGCATCGGGCCGGCGCGCATCTGCGCCACATCCTCGACTTCTATGAATGCTTTCTCGACGGTCTGGATTCGGCGCACATTGACTATGACGCGCGAAAGCGGGACGAATCCATCGCGACCAGCCGTGTCGACGCCGCGGCCAAGATCCGCGACTTGATTGCGCGTCTTGAATCCGCGCCGCTGCTCCGCGGCGACGCCCTCGTCTGGGTCCGCCTCGAAGCGGCGGACGCCGAGCTGATCCCTGATCCGTACATGACTTCGTCGGTGGCGCGGGAACTGCAGTCGCTCTCGAGCCACACCGTGCATCACTTCGCGCTCATCGCAATGACGCTCAATGCCCATGGCGTCGAGGTCGATTCGGACTTCGGCGTGGCGCCGTCCACCTTGCGCTATCAGGCAGCCCAGCGCGATCAGGCGGCCGCCAGCAATCGCAAGACGAAAGCCGCCTAGATGTGTACGGTGAGCTGGCTGCATGAGCCGAATGGTTATCAGGTCCTCTTCAACCGCGATGAGAAACTGACTCGCGCTCGCGCCGACGGACCGCGCATTGCGGAACGCAACGGCGTGCGCTTTCTAGCTCCTGTCGACGGCGACCACGGCGGCACTTGGATCGCCGCGAATCAATTCGGCGTCACAATCTGCCTGTTGAATGGCGCAAATATTACCGGAACCGCCGCGGACCACCCGGTCCGCGCGCCCCGTAGCCGCGGCCTTCTGCTGTTAGAGCTCGGCGCGGAGAAATCCGCCGGCGCCGTTTCGTCGCGCTTGTCCCGGATGGACCTCGCCGCCTACTCCCCGTTCACGCTTCTCGCCATCGAGCCGAATCAGCCTGTGCTAGCCGAAGAGTGGAGCGGGGCGGACTACATGACCGTCGCCAACGCCAATGAACTCATGCCCCTGATCTCGTCGTCATTCGATCCGGCTGGAGTGCGCCAAAGCCGCCGTCAGGAATTCCAGAGATGCCATGATCTCGCCGGGCGTGTCGACGCCGAGATGCTGTATTCGTTCCACGAAAGCCACGGAAGGGAGCCGAGCGCGTACTCGCCGTGCATGCATCGGGCCGACGCAAGAACCGTCAGTTTCAGTTGGGTGAAGGTCAGCGCCCGCGAGGTCGACTTCTTCTACTCGCCGGACGCGCCCTGCCAATGGAAACTCGGCGAACGCACGTCGTTGCCGCGGTCCGAGGCGCGGGCCGAGGCGCGTCCGTAAGGTCGCGCTCAAAAACCGCGCCATCATAAGGAACCAACCGCGGGGCCTGACGCTACTGCTTGTAAGTCGCGTCCGTCTTCTCTTTTTCCTGCTCCCGCTCCGTATACGGAACGCCCTTTTCCATCCACTCCGGCTTCTGCGCGTCCTTCAGCAGGTAATCGAAAAACTGCTGCATGCGCAGCGTGTAGTCCTTCTGATCCGGACGCCGCCGCAGACCGTGGAATTCTCCGTTGTAATTCCACAGATAGGCTTCCTTGCCGAGCCGCCGCAGCGCCAGGAAGAACTCGATGCCCTGATACCACGGCACCGCGTCGTCGTTGTCGTCATGTAGGATGAGCAGCGGCGTCTGCACCTTGTCGGCGTGAAACACCGGCGAATTCTCGATGAAGTTCAGCGTGTGATCCCAGATCGTGCCGCCGATCCGGCTTTGCGTCTTCTCGTATTGGAACTGCCGCGGCATACCCGACCCCCAGCGGATTCCGTTATACGCACTGGTCATGTTGCCGACCGGCGCGCCCGCCTCAGCCGCCTTGAACCGGATGGTCTGCGTCACCATGTACGCGATCTGGTAGCCGCCCCAGCTATGACCCTGAATGCCGATCGCATTCTCGTTGACGAATCCCTGATCCGCCAGCGCCTGAATCGCGGGAAGCACGCATTTCAGCGCGCTCTGTCCCGGACTACCGACGTTGTAAATGATGTCCGGCGTCAGGATGATGTAGCCGTTCGACACGTAATACGCGAAGTTCACGCTGTGGCCGGGCTTCGGCGCAACAAACTGATGCACGTTCTGCGACAGCCTCTCGTAGATGTACACCATCACGGGATACTTCCGTTTAGGATCGAAATTCTCCGGCTTGTACACGGCAGCCTCGAGCGGAACGCCGTCGACATTCCGGAACTTCATCAGTTCACTGGTGCCCCACAGCATGCCCGCCTTCTGCGGATTCATCTCCGTTACCTGCTTCGGATTCCGGAACGATAGATCCGTCACCTGCAGATTCGGCTCGTCGTGGAAGGTCGACGCCGTCATCAGCACGACATCGGCGTCCTTCGCCTTCAGCACCGCGCGGTAATTCCGCGGCCCCCAGATCAGTTTGTGCGGTGTCGCGGTATTGAGATTCGGAATCGAATAGTAGCCAGCGTCCCGCGTGAGCTGATTCTCGGCATGCAGCAGCAAAAGCTTTGCCGGATCGATGCCGCGATCCTCTTCATCCGGGTCGTCGCGATCCAGCCGCTGCACGCGGAACTGGATGTGCTCGCGGCGCCCCATTCCGCCGGTGAGATTCTTGGACGCCTTGCCGTCCGGCGAGATCGCCCAAACGTCGTAGTGATCGTTCACAAGAACCCAGGCGCCGTCTTTGGTCCAGCCAGCCTGCCCGTAGTTCCCCGGAGCGGCCGGCGAATCGTTCTCCTCGTTGAAGAACTTCTCCGTCATTGCGCCGGTGAGATTCGTCACCACGCCGCTCGGAACGGACACCGAATGCCAGTTGTTGTCGCGGAACAGCAGAAACGCCTTGCCGGTCGGCGACCACGTCACCGGACCGGCGCCGAAACCGCCTCCGCCACCCCCGCCCCCGGACCGCTGCTTCTCGAAGAGAAGTTTCCGCGAGCCCGTCGCGGTATCAATCAGATAGAAATTCGCATAACTGCCATCGAAATCCACCATCGATCGCAAGGCCCGATCGTCCGTGCCGACCGCCGCGCGGCCGTCATCCGTGAAGTAGGCCTGCTGGAGCGTCGGATCGGTTACTTGCGAGACCGTGTTCGACGCCAGATCGATCATCGCGCGATAGCTGCGATTTCGCTCCTGCGCCGCGCGGACCTTCTGCATCGGCTGGACGTAGTCGTCTTTGTAGCTCCAAAGGTCGGCCGTCACTTTGTCTTCGGCCGCAACGGCGGCGGCCGCTGGAGGCGTTGGGTACGCGCACGGAAAGTACAGCTTCGATCCGTCCCGCGAAAAACTCACTTGCGCTTTATCGGAAACGCCGCAGCCCTGCTTCAACTTCGCGGCCGCCACGCTCGCCGTGACCACCGGCGTCGGAGCCGACTTGCGGTCCCACAAGTACACTTCAAATTTCTTCTCGCCGCGATCGCTCAGGAACGACACCTTGGCTTGCTCGCGGTCGAACACCGGACGCGAATACTTTCCTTTTCCCGACAGCAGCGCCGTCGGCGCACCGTCGGTGCCGGGAGTCACCGTATACACGCCGTTGGTGTCGTCCTTCCGGGACGCAACCGCGTACACCAGTAGCTTGCCGTCGCGCGCCAACGCAAATTCCGAGACGTCCTCCATAGTCTTCTCCGCGCCGGACGCGAGATTGCGAAGCACCAGTTCAGTGCCGAATGTACGGCGTCCCGCGCCGCCCGCCGCGCCGGCACCTCCGCCCCGCCGCTGGTCTTCCGCGGACGCCGCATCGTTATTCTCGGGCGCGCTCGGCTCCTTCGCCGCGTCCGCCGCCGGAGGCGCGTTCTTCGCCGCTTTCTTGTAAGCCACCCACGCATCGCCCTTGTCCGGAATCTGGAACGTCTCCACGTCCGCGATCCGCACCGCCGGCGTCGCGCCCGACAGATCCGCAATCAGCAAGCCGTTCTTTGGCGCGGGCTTCTTGTCCTTTTTCGCCTTCTCCACATCGGCCCTTGAAGGAAATAGCGGCGCCAGCGCGTAGTGGTTGTCATGTGTGATCCGGATGCGCGCCGCACGATTCTGCAAGTCTTCCGGATTCGGACCGTCCTCGCTCGGCAGCGGCGGAGGCGGCAGCGCGCCCATGTTTTCGTGGCGCTCCTTCCCCGACGCCAGCTCCTTCACGACCAATTCGCCATCGCCCTCTTGCGGAAAAATGGCATAGACCAGCACCTTGCCGTCCGTCGTCAAGTCCTGCGTCGCGATGGACCGCCAGCCGTCGTAGTCTTTGTGGTGGATCGGGCGTTTGGCGGTCTGCGGAACGGCGATCAGCGCGAACAGCAGACACACGGATAGAAGGCGGGCAGCTGGTTGGTACTTCATAGTCATTGGATTATAGAATGGCGCGGATTATGGGATGACGATAGTTTCGCGCCGCGAAGTTACCGCGAACTTGTGAATTGCGTGACGCCACGCAAGCAGCAGCACAAAGCCAATCAGGATCAGCGCCGTCGACAAGCCCACCCACATGCCGACCGCGCCCCAGCCATAGCGGAAGCACAGAACGTACCCCAGCGGCAGGCCGATCGCCCAATACCCGCAAAGATGCACCAGCAATGGCGTGTGCGTATTGCCCAGCCCCCGCAGCGCGCCCGTCACGACGATTTGACTGGAATCGAAAAGCTGGAAGAATCCCGCCACAAAGAGGATCGCCGTGCTCGTTTCAATGACGCGCGCATCCGGCGTATACGCGCGAGTGAGCACGCCCGGGATAATCCAAAACGCAAGCGCGGCACAGAACATGAACGTCGCGCCAAAGCCGAGCGCCATCCAACCCGCTCGCGCCGCACCCTCCGGATCGCCCCGGCCCACCGCCTGCCCGACCCGCACGGCGGCCGCCGCCGACAATCCGAGCGGCACCATGAACGTCAGGCTGCACAAGTTCAACGCAACCTGGTGAGCCGCTAACTGAACAGGCTCGAGACGTCCGATCAGCATAGCCGCAATCGCGAAAATCGAAATCTCGATCAGGATCTGCGAAGCCGCCGGAAACCCCAACACCAGCAATTCCCGCATGCGTCCGGTATCGAAGCGGAACGATCCGCGAAACAAATCCCGCTC
>JBDTTK010000194.1:0-7346 GCA_039930685.1 Bryobacteraceae bacterium
GACGAGAAGATTCACGCTCCACGAGCCGGCGGATTCACCGAAGATGGTCACGTTGCGTGGATCTCCGCCGAACGCTGCGATGTTTCGCTTCACCCAGTCGAGGGCGGCGACCTGATCGAGGATGCCGTAGTTGCCCGAGGAGTTGCGGTCGGATTCCTTGGTGAGGTCCGGGTGCGCGAAGAAGCCAAAGATGTTCAGGCGGTAGTTGATGGTGACCAGAACCACGCCCCTCTTCGCGAGTGCCTCGCCGTCGTAGGTGGGAATGGATCCGGCTCCGCGGGTCAGAGCGCCGCCGTGGATCCAGACCATCACGGGGCGCTTCTCCTTGCTGGATGCGGTGGCGCCGGACTTGGCCGTGGTCCAAACGTTGAGGTACAGGCAGTCCTCGCTCATGGGCTGCGGCGGCTGGTAGTAAAGGGAATTCTGCGCGTAGCCGGCCTGTTCGCAAAGCGGCGAGAACTGGGTCGCCGCGCGAACGCCTTGCCAGCTAACTGGCGCCTTGGGGGCTTTCCATCGTAGATCGCCAACCGGAGGCGCGGCGAACGGAATCCCTTTGAAGACTCGGACCGATGCGTCGGTTCCGGTCACGCCCGAGATTTCGCCCTGCTCGACACGAACCGTGTCGGCGGCGAAGAGGGGTGAGGCAAGCGCGGCCGTGACGAGAAGCGCGGCGAAGGCTCGAGTCATACGTAGACAATCCTGCGGGAAGTGTCCCAGGCTATGCGGTGCGAACGAAGGTTCCGAGGTCGCGGTCCTTGCGGACGCTGTCCACGGGAAACGTCTGATTATGCATCACGACGTAGACGCCCGGGGGCAGCAGTTTAGCGGCGAGCAGGCTTTCGGTCAGATTTTGGATTCCGTCAGTGCCTTCAAAGCCCAGCGGCACCATCGCTCCGGTGAGGATTACCGGCGCGGCCAAAGGTTTCGTCAGATGCCGGTCGAGGAACCGCCCCGTCTGGACCATCGTGTCGGTGCCGTGCGAAATGATGATCGGCGCGCGATCGCCCAACTTCTGGCGAACCGCATCCAGGACCAGGCCGCGGTCCTCGTCGGTCATGTCGAGGCTGTCTTTGTTGAGGACGCGCGTGCAAACGACCTCGGTGTCGGGCAGGCGGAGGCGCGCGAGATAGCGTTCGATCTTGCCTTCGATATTGACGACCGAGCCGGATTGCTCGGAGTAGATCTTCTCGATGGTTCCGCCCGTTGAGATCAGGTGGATCGTAATCATCAATTCTTGGGAGCGGTGGCGGCAACGTCGGCGGCGGGCTGCTTGATGATCTTGCCGAACATGATGCCGCCGTGCGTCGGGCTGCCTCGCCAGGTGCCTGCGTACTCGTCCTTGTAGATCAGCAGGCGCACCGTGAAGGCGCCCATCATCGGAACGCCGAAGTTGGTCATGTAGATCATGGGCGTGTCGCCTGCCCACTTGACCGGCACGTTCATGGCGAACTTCACGTCCTTGCCGTTGTATTGGATGCGCGCGGCGACCTTCCACAGATCGTCCTTGACCTTGGTGATGCCGTCGATGGTGTATTTGTCTTTATGCAGCGTCCCGGTGGCGTCGGCGGTGAAGGCTCCGTCGAGGATCACGTTCTCCATCGACTTCTGGAATTCGGCTTCGATGGGCGTCATCGGCGGAGGCGCGGGCGGTTCCGCGGGCTTCTCCTGCGCGAGCAGAGAAACTGCGGCCAACGGCAAAGCGAGGAGCGTGAAGAGCGACTTATGCATGTACCAACAGACTACAGAATCGCGAATCCGTTTGCAGCAAAGACGCCCTCTACGGCTTGGGTTCAGCCTTGGATTTGTCGAGGAGAGCCTTCACGTCGGCCGGGGGCTCAAACCGCTCCGGTCCTAGCGCTTCGTTGATGCGAACGCTGTCGAGCGTGATTGTGAATTCGGTGCCCGCGGCCTTTTGGATGACTTTGCCGGGCATGAGGAGGCCGCCGAACTCGCGGTAGTCGGTGGTCAGGAATTCGACCGGGATTTCGCCCATCGGACTCTTGGCGATCCTGGCCTTCTTCACGATCAGGCCGGACTTCTTGCTGAACCAGGTTGTTTCCGTGGCGCCTTCCGTGGGAGTGGTCTCGACCTTGTAGCAGTCCTCGCCGTTGACGGGTTCGAGGGCAAGGGTTTCGACCTTTTTGTACGTCTTGCGCCACAGCAGGGGAGCGTTGAAGGTCGCGTCACGGAGCGCGTCGGCCTTCTCCGAACCCTCGCGGATCCGCGGGCCTTGGATGAAGGACTTCTCCCAGGCGACGCCATTGATAACTCCTGCTTCAATCTTGCCGACTCCTTCGAGTTCCATCACCGTGTAGGACTTGTCCGGCGGGGCGGCGTACGCGATTACGGTGCCGTGGATCCCCTGCGCGGGGATGTCGAGCTTAGCGGTCGAGACTTCACTTTTGCGCATTTCATAGATCGCCTTCCCGCCGGTTACTTCGATGTAGCGGTCCAGGAGGGTTTCGGCTTTGGGAAGTTCGTCGGCGAACGCGAGGCCGGCGAGTGCCGCGCACACGGCGACGATGCAGAGAACACGGCGGGTCATGGTTTCTTGCTCCTATCGATCCAATGTAGCGCGGCCTCAAGAACCGGATCGTGGCCTGCGAGCAGCGCTTCCTTCGTCAATTTGACTTCGTCGTCCGGTATGACGCCGATGCCTTCGAGAGGCTTTCCGCCTTCAGAAATGTAGTTGGCCTGCGCGTATTGGAATCCGTCGCCGTTGGGCAGTTTCGTGATCACGCTAGGTAGGGCGGCGCCGGCGGTGCGCGTTCCGAAGATGCGAGCTCGTCCGAGGTCCTTAAGTCCTCCGGCGAAGATCTCGGACGTGGAGGCGGACGTGCCGTCGACGAGGACAGCGACGGGTCCGGTGAACGTCTCGATGCGGGGGTTGACCACGAAATTGAGCTGCGTCTCTCGCGTGTACATGGTCCCGAGGCGGGCGTTCTTCTTGTCGATCAGCCAGCCTGCCATGCCGATCGCCATGCCGCCGATGCCGCCGGGATTTCCGCGAAGATCGATGACGAGGCCGTCGCACTTCATGCAGGAACTGACCGCGTCGCCGAAGCCGGAGATGAGGCGCGGCGGATCGAAGAACATGTTGAAGGCGATGTACTCGGATCCTTCGATCTTCTTGGATTCGAACCAGACGTGCATTCCGGGGAGGTTGCCGAACTTAGCGATCTGGCCGCGCGGTTCCTCGCGTGGGACAGCCAGCTTGATGCGCTTCCCGGCGCCATCGATGAATTCGACGCGCACCGATTCGCCGGCCGGACCCTGCAAGCGCGACAAGATGGCGCGGGAGGTCATGAGGTCGAGCGTCAGCGCGTCCTTAAAGGCGGCAAGAAGGATTTTGATCGGTTCCGCGAGATCCTTGCCTTCGACGCTCGCGAGAACCCAGCCGCGGCGAATGCCGATCTTTTCAGCCGGCGAACCGGGTTCAAGGCGCGTGACCACGGCTTCGCCGCCGAGGATCCGCACGTCAATACCGATGGTGGCGGTTCCGGCGGGAGCGCCGTCGCCGGAGGTGCTTTCGTAGACCTCGGACGGAAAGATGCCGAAGTGCGTCTGATGGAGGCGGCCGAGCATTTCGGTCATTGCCTGTCGGGCGGCCTGCTTGGTTTCAGCGCGTTCGACGCGCGGGCGGTACTCGTTGCGGATGGCTTCCCAGTCGAGGCCGCCCGGCTGTTTCTGCCAGTGACGGTCGCGAATGGTGGTCCAGACTACATCGAAGGAATCGAGGTTCCGTTTGCGATGAGCCTCGTCCAGCGGCTGGGCAATGGCCACGCTAACCAGAAGAAATGCAAGAAACGAACGCGCAATCGCCATCGTCCTCTAGTGTACGGGGCTTTCAGAGCCTCACGTTCCTTCGCGCAGCGTAAGCATTCCGCAATACTGCTGTGCGATCATCGATTACATTACGGAGGCAAGAAAATGACTTGGAAATTGGTGCCGATCGCCGCGCTCGCGGCCGCTGGAATGGCCTATGCGGCCGACGCCGTTGACCGCATTCCGGTGGCGACAGAGGTATTTAAGGAAGTGATGGCGACGCCCGACAAAGCCATTCCGCAGGATCTGCTGGGAAGGGCGCAATGCGTGGTCATCGTTCCGGGCCTCAAAAAGGGTGCGTTCATCCTCGGCGCCAAGTACGGCCGCGGCTTCGTGAATTGCCGGAAAAGCGGCGGCGTCGGCTGGTCTGCGCCGGGGTCGATCCGCGTCGAGGGCGGCAGCTTCGGATTTCAGATCGGCGGCGCGGAAGTCGACGTCATTATGCTGATCATGAATAAACGCGGCGTGGACCGCCTGTTCGGCAGCAAGTTCACTTTGGGTGGCGATGCGAGTGTGGCAGCGGGTCCGGTGGGAAGAACGGCATCGGCGGAAACGGACGCAGCGATGACCGCCGAGATTCTGACCTGGTCGCGTACGCGCGGCCTGTTCGCTGGAATCTCCCTGAACGGCGCGACGCTGCGCGCGGATGAAGATTGGAACCGCGAACTGTACGGCCGCAAGATCAAGCTCAAGGAAATTCTGGTTGGCGGAGAACTTCGGATGCCTGAAACGGCGCGCCCGCTGATCGCAGAACTGAACCGCTACTCCAGCCGGAAGTAGACTGTTCCGATGGTGGAGCCCGACGTAGCCGATCGAATGCGCGACGACTGGAACGCGCGCGCCCGCGAGGACGCGGGTTACTACGTCGCGTTTGGACGGCGGGATCAGTCCCCAGAAGAGTTCTTCTCGACAGCGGATGAAGTCGTAAAGGGGCTTCGCTGGGAACTGCGGCGTCTGTCCGCGGGCGATCGGAAGGCACTCGAGATCGGCTGCGGTCCGGGGCGGCTGCTTCGTCCGATGAGCGAGGTCTTCGTCGAGATCCACGGCGTCGACGTTTCGAACGAGATGGTGGACCGCGCGCGGGCCAATTTGGCGGAGCGTCCGAATGCTTTCGCGCACCACACCGACGGAGCAACACTGCGAGCCTTCGCGGACGATAGCTTCGACTTCGTGTATTCGTACGCGGTCTTCCAACACATCCCGAGCAGCGAAGTGGTATTCGAGTATCTGCAGCATGCGCATCGGGTGCTGAAGCCGGGGGGCATTCTCCGCGCACAGTTTAACGGGCTGCCGGCTGGGCAGTCCTCGTACGACACCTGGAGCGGAGTAAGGCTGTCCGCGAGCGATCTGCTGAGTTTCGCCGGCGAACATGACTTTCAGGTGCTTGCGCTTGAAGGCGTGTCGACGCAATACATGTGGTCGACCTGGCGGAAGCATCCGCGGGGCTGGTTCGAGCGGATGTTCGACCGGCAGGACCAGGAACTCGAGCTCGACCCGCAGCCGGCCATCCGGCGCATTACGAACGCGGAGAGTACGGAGCCGGTGGCTCCAAGCCGGGGCCGGTATGCTTCCATTTCGCTATGGATCGCGAATCTGCCGGCCGAATGCGGGCTGCATCATTTGCGTGTGACCATCGGGTCGGCCTTCGGGACGGTAACGTATATCGGTCCGCCGGACGCGAGCCGGCTCCAGCAGGTGAATGTACTGCTTCCTCCGCTTGAGGCGACCGGCCTGTTGCCGGTCGAGGTCGCGTGGCTGGGGAAGCTGCTTTGTCCTCCGGCGACTCTGCGAGTGATCCCGCCCGGACCGCAGGTGCCTCGAATACTGTCGGTGACCGACGGTGTCAATCTGATGTCGGGCACGACGATTCAGACGCGCGCGGTCAAGATCGTCGTCGAAGAGCTGATGCATCCCGACGAGTTCGGCGCCGAAGTCGGCGGACACCCGGTGGAGGATCTCGAAATCTTCTGCACGGATCCGCGGCCGCAACGCTTCGAGGTCAACTTCCACTTGCCCGAGGAGACGGGTTCGGGTCGTCAGGACTTGATTCTGCGGATTGGCAGACGTAAGTTCGGACCGATTCCGCTCGAAGTCGCGTGAGTTCGGCGCAAGACCGCTGGGACGCACGCTACAGCAAGCGAGACGGGGGCTTCGATTGCCGCGATCCTCGAAGCGTGGTCGTTGAGGCTGCGGATCTTGCTACGCCGGGCCGGGCGCTTGACCTAGCCTGCGGGCGCGGGCGGAATGCGCTGTATCTCGCGGAACGCGGATGGCGCGTAACCGCGGTGGACGTCTCGCAGGTGGCGCTCGACGGCATTTGCCATCCACGCATTTCTACCGTGCGGGCGGATCTTGAGGCGGGTGAGTTCCGGATCGAGGCGGGCGCGTTCGATCTTAGATACGTTCTACTTGCAGCGCGATTTGTTTGGACAGATCCGGGAAGGCTTGCGCGTTGGCGGTCTGTTCGCGGGCGAGATCCCGATGGAGGATCCGCAGGCGGCGCCGATGAATCCCGAGTACTTATTGGCGCCGGGCGAGATGGTGCGCCTGTTCGATGGATGGACGATCGAGGCCCATGCTGAGAGCCGCGATGGGGACCACGAACGCATGACGGCCTGGTTGATTGCGAGGAAGCCCGGCTGAGCGGTTTGACGAATTCGCCAGCGCCGGGCTTACCCCGACCCGCACGATCGTTACGCGCCGGCGTCGAGGAAGCTCTTCAGATCCGCTTCGTCCACACCTGGCTCGCCTGGGGCTACGTTTGAAAGCTTGCCTTCGAGCATCCAACGTTCGAGCGTGTCGACGAGCGAATAGAGGTGATCGAAGGAGTCCACGATGAACAGCAGCGGCTGGTAATGGTGGATCTCGAAGCCCTGGTTGATGACCCATTCGAGCTGGATCGGCGACCGCTGCACGCAGGGCGAGTCGATCGAGTGGGCGATCTCTCCATAGGAACTCAGAAGGCCGCTGCCATAGACTTTCAATCCTTGGGGCGACTGCATCAGGCCGAATTCGACCGTGAACCAGAAGAAGCGGGCCATCGCGCGGATAATGCTGGTCAGCGTGGCGACGCGTTCGTGCTCGTCCCGTATTTCCCCGGCCAGCCGCGCGGCCGTGTGCGCGCATTCGCCAAAGCGGACAAGGGCGTTCGCGAATTGCGGGTCGGTGTGCATGGGCACATGTCCGGCGATGTCGTGGAAAATGTCGGGTTCGGGCAGATAGTCGAGGCGGTCTTTCCGGCGAATAGTGATGGTCGTCGGAAACTCGCGATTCCGGAGGCAGTCAAAGAAGAGGAACGCGGGCACGTAACCGCTGACCGCCTTTGCCCGGAAACCGGTCAAGGGGTTCAGAAAGCGATTGACGTCTTCGAGACGCGGAACGCGCTCCGCGTCGAGGCACAAGGACGAGATGCCTTCGAGGAAGTGCGGATTCGCATATTTGCGCCAGCGCGGGAGCATTCGGGCGTAGAGCTGATTCCACGCGGCGTGATCGGACATTGGCTGTTCGCTGTACAACTCCTG
>JBDTTK010000195.1:0-7302 GCA_039930685.1 Bryobacteraceae bacterium
TGATCATCGGCGGCGCTCCCGCCCCCTATGGAATCGGAGTCCGCAGCATCACGACGATCAACAATCCGGGCTATCCCGATCCGAACGGACCGAACCCGAACGTGACCACGATCAGCAAACCGCTCAAGACCGGGGCTTATAGCGACGGCACGGAGCAGAGTCCGTATTCCGATCAAGTCAGCTTCGGATATTCGCGGCAGTTGCCCGGCAACTTTGCCCTGACGACGGACTTCGTCCACGTGCACGGCAAGCACTATCCGCGCCCCTTCGATCACAACGCGCCGGATCCTGTGACGGGCGTCCGTCCCATCGCCGGATACGGCCTGCTTTACAACTATTCGACCACTGGCCAGACCTGGTACGACGCGTTGTTTGTCACCATCGAAAAGCGCTTCTCGCGCGGCAATCAGGTTCTCGTGTCCTACACGTTGTCGAAGACGCAGGATACGCTATGGCCGCTCTTCGCCACCCAGACTGGTGCCGGACCGCAAAGCTGGTCTAATCCCGATAACGCGGAGAAGGCCTACTCGGCAACGTCCGGCCTGAATGCAGATGATCACGAGCCGAATCGTGTCACGGTCAACGGGCTTCAGAAGCTGCCATTCGGATTCCAGTTCGCCGGCATCTACACGTACTTCAGCCCCCGCCGCTACAACATCACCACGGGACGCGACAACAACGGCGACGGCGTCCTGTCGGACCGCCCCAACTTTGACGCATCGAAGACGGGGAACGCGCGCTACGTGGATCCGGGCGTCGGACCCGGCGTAGCCGGCAACCTCCCCCGCAACGCAGGCATCTGGTCGAAGGGCTATCAGGTCCTCAACCTTCGCCTCTCCAAGCAATTCAAGATCAAGGAAAAGGCCCGCCTCGAATTGATCATGGAAGGCTTCAATGTCTTCAATCACGTGAACTTTTCGAGCTTCTCCGGGAACATTCGCTCCTCGTTGTTCCTGCAGCCGACCGCTGCATTCGATCCGCGCCAACTGCAATTCGGTGCGAAGTTCGACTTCTGATCACCCTTCGTGTTCGTCGGGCGGGCGAGAGCCTCTGCAAAGCAGAAACGGTTCTTGCCCGCCTCCTCCGTTCCTGTCACCATAAGCCGAATCCCATGCGGAAACTCATCCTTCGTTCGCTCATTGCTTTTGTCCTTTCTTCCCAACTCGCTCCTGCGCAGGAGGTCTTTGGAAAGATTGACAGCATCTCGGCTAGTGTCGAGCAGATTCGCGCGAAGTACGCAGTGCCGGGAGTCAGTGTCGCCGTCTTCCGCGACTTCGAACTGCTCTGGGCCAAGGGGTATGGCGTAGCCAATCTTGACACCAAACAGCCGGTGGATTCGTTCTCGCTCTTTCAAGCTGCTTCGATCAGCAAGCCCGTCGCAGCCGTCGCAGCCGTGCGGCTGGCGCAGGACGGGCGCCTCGACCTAACACGGAACATCAACGAATACCTCACCACCTGGAAGCTCCCCGAGAATGACCTGACTCGCGCTACGCCGGTGACGCTGAGTCACTTGATGAGCCACACCGCGGGTCTCACGATCCATGGATTTCCCGGCTACGAGGCCAGCGCGCCGATTCCTACCGTGCCCCATGTCCTCGATGGTCAGAAGCCAGCCAATACCGAAGCAGTCCGCGTCACGGTTGCTCCCGGGACAAAGTTCGAATATTCGGGCGGCGGGTACACGATCCTTCAGCAGTTGCTCATCGACGTTACGCATCAAACGTTCCCGGACCTCATGCGAGCCCGCGTCCTCGACCATGCCGGAATGCGCTTCAGCACCTATCAGCAGCCCGTCCCGGCCAACCTGGTCAGGTACGCGACGTCCGGCCACGAGAAGGGCAAGGTCATCCAGGGCGAGCGGCACGTCTATCCAGAGATGGCAGCCGCCGGACTCTGGACCACGCCCAGCGACCTTGCACGCTTCGCCATGTCCATTCAACGCGCCCGGCTCGGGATGCGCGACGCGATCCTCTCGAAGCAGATGGCCCAATTGATGACGACGCCGTTCATCCCAGGCAGCTTTGGACTGGGCTTTGAAATGCTTCGGCCACAGGACAAGGAAAAGAAGTACTTCGGACACACGGGCGGGAATGCCGGCTATCGCTGCATGCTCCTCGCCACGCTCGAGGGAGGCAATGGAGTCGTCGTAATGATCAACGGCGACGACTTCAAGGCGGTGTCCGAAATCACTGGCAAGATTGTCGCCGAATACGGCTGGTAATCCCGCGGGAGATCATTCCGTTGGTACGGGGCTTGCAGAACTGTGTGATGTGCCATTCCGCGCATCTATAGGAACGCTCTACTTCTTGCGCTTGCCAGTGTACGCGGGTCCGTCGTCGTTGGGGGGCATCGAGAGGATGAAATCAATGTTGTCGCCGTTTAGCGTGCCACTAAAAACCAGATCGCGGCCGGTCTCTCCGTGAAAGTGAAAGGAGATCGTCTTGTCCGTGGCTTTGCCGGCAGAGATGGGAACCACATCGCCGGTGCCTAGCCGGAGGGTTCCCGTCACTTCGGCGCCGACCACTCGGAATGTGCCCTCGAGCGGACGCGGGCCGAGGTGGGTTTCGATAACCCAACCACCTTCAAACGGCGACTTCGCCGAATCATCTTCGGCGAAAGCCTGACCTGCCAAGGCAGCCAGCATTAGCAGCGCGATCAGGAATCGCAGGCGGTAGGCGTTCGCTTGAGTAGCCATCGAATTTCAATCCCGTTTCGTGATCACGATTGTATCGAGCTTGATCGATTTTCCGCTGCGCGTACCGGTAACGCGGGCGTTTACCTCGTCATCCGAAGTCAGAACTTCGAGGGCGGCAATGGTCTTTGCGTTTCCGGCATCGTCGAACTTCAGGAACGTCCCGTCCTTCAAAATGAGCCCGTACCCGCTGCTCTTGCACCGCGGCGACAACATGCACATCCGCACGTGCGGACATTTCTTGGTTCCGACCTCGACGTTCTCCGGCCTGCAAAGCACGTCTGTGAGCTTTCCGCTGAAGGTTTCAGCGAACGCCGAGGCGGAGAAACCGAGCAGCAGGACAGAACAAAGGAGTGTAGGGATTCTTGACCTGACGCCCGTCTTCCGGACTCGGTGAGGCCCAGTTTGGTTCAAGAAACTCAGGAGATCGCGCATCTGCCCTTGATTATGCCCGAATCCGCGAAAGGCGTGCGTTTAGTTTGGTTAAGTGGCCGGTTCGCGGTGGGCCAAAGCGCCATCGGACCATTTCGCCGGCTCAGCATCCAAAGGAAGCTGGATCGTGACGTTTAAGCCTGGCGAAGCGTTCTCCGCCCGGATGGTACCGCGATGCAGGGCGATCGCGCGCTGGGACAGCGCGAGGCCGAGTCCCACACCGTCCTGGCCGCGGTGATTTTCGACACGGAAGAACGGCTTGAAGATATCGGTGAGAAGTTCCTCGGACACACCCGGTCCGCGGTCCCGGATGCTCAACGATGCGGAGCCGGCCTGGCGCATCAGTTCCACATCGATCGCCGTGCCGACCGGCGCATACCGGATGGCATTTCGCAGAACATTCTCGGCCGCCCGCCGAAGCAGTTCAGAATCGCCCTGAATTTCCACGCCTGCGTTGGCGTTGAAATTCAGCTTGCAGCGCTTGGTATCCGCCTCGATCCGGCAGTCGTACAAGATCGTGTCCATCAGTTCGTTCAGGTTCACCGGTTCGCGGCGAGTGGCCGAGGGATCTCCTTCTCCGGACGCGACCTCGAGAAGTTCATTGACCAGGTTGTTTAGGCGCTGGGACTCTTTGTGGATCCGAAGGAGCGTGCCGTCCGCGTCACCCCGATTTCTCGCAATTTCGATGGCGCAGCTCAGACGCGTTAGAGGGGAGCGAAGTTCGTGCGAAATGTCCTGCAGCAGGCGCCGTTCTGCCGTCACCAGGCTTTGAATGCGGTTGGCCATCCGGTCGAACGCGGCCGCCAGCTGTCCGATTTCGTCCTTCCGCGAAGTTCCAGAACGCGAAGTAAGGTCGCCGCGTCCAAACTCTTCCACAGCCAGCCGAAGGCTACGCAGCGGCCTCCCGAGATCGACGGCAAGCCACCATGAGAGCAGCACGATGCTGAGGAACGTCCAGGAATAGTACGAGAAGAATTCCGTGAAGTTGAACAGACGCGCCACAAAGGTAATCATGGAGTAGCTGTGATCGCCCATCCTGACGACGCGAACGCGCGCGGAACGTCCCAGGTACGGAATCTGGAAGCCTGGGGTCTGCGAAAGCATGGCCGATCTGTCCGTGCCGTCAATGACATCGCGGCCCGAGCGATCGACCACGTAGACTTCCGCACGCCGTGCAGCGCCCTGACGAGCCAGGTAGCTCGAGAGCTTCTCCGGGCCACCGGAGCGGAGTATCTCGAGGGCACGATGGAGTTCCGAATCGATGGTAGCCACGCTGGGATTATCGGCGCTGGAGTTCATCCGCACGACAACGCTGCGCGTGATCAACGTTCCCATAAACGATAGAGCCAGCATCACAAGGAAGCGGACAAATATCGTACTGAAGATGGACCTCATTCGCCCTCCGACTCCGGACGACGGGTGCAAAACTGATAACCGCTCCCTCGAATGGTGCGAATCAACGGAACCTCGGAATCCAGTTTTTGCCGCAGATGACAGATATGGACGTCAATCGACCTGTCGAATCCGGAGAGCTGGCGACCGTAGAGTTTTCGCACCAGTTCCGCGCGCTGGACGATTCGCCCTGCGGAGCGTAGGAGCACTGCGAGAATATCGAACTCGACCGTTGTCAGATCGACTTCGGCGCTGCCGTTCCACACTCTGCGTTGCTCGATGTCGATCTTCACGGGAGGTACAGTCAGTATGCCGCCGTCCGGCCGCGCCGGGCGCGATCTCCGAAGAATTGCGCAGATGCGGGCATACAGTTCGCGAGGATCGAAGGGCTTCGGCAGGTAGTCATCGGCGCCCAGCTCGAGTCCCGAAATGCGATCCGCGCTGGCTGTTCGGGCGGTGAGCATGATCACGGGCACCTCACTCGATTCACGCAGGCGGCGGAGAACATCGAAGCCGTCGATCCGCGGCAGCATGACGTCCAGGATCACCAGATCAAAGTTCCCGTCGCGGGCGGCGGCCAGCCCCGTGGCGCCGTCGTTCGCGACGGTGAGCGAAAGCTTTTGCGCCGTCAGGATCTCGGTCATCAGATCACAGAGCTCGGTGTCATCGTCGATCAGAAGCAGCGAGCGCGTGTCTGCCGCCACGTCCTTTGCCGGTCCCGCACCTGATCGCATCGTATCTATCATTATCGCGCCGGATCCTCAATCGCGAGTCACTTAAGCTCGGATCCTGAGAGTTTCGTCAACCGGATGCCCCAGGTTCGGGGCTGACTGAGAATCAATCCGGTAACTTTGCCATCGGGGTCGCGGACGAAGCGCAGATCGCGTCCATTTCCACTGATTACGTCGCGGACCGTGGGCTTCATCTCGGCGTCTGGAAACTTGTCGCGGATGAAATACAGTTTGCCTGCCTTGACCGCGATTGTGTAGACCGGATCGAGTTCTTCTCCGTGATAGCGTCCGGCATACTGTTTGAGATCCTCGGCCGTGGGTTTGAACTCCTCCGCCGGCATAAAGATTTGCGGATCGCTGAGCGCCCTGATATCGACAAGGCGGGGCCGCGCGGAGCCGCTGACCGGTTCAAACCGAAACTCTATCGGATTGGCGCCGCTGCCGAGGAATGTGTTTTCGCCCGTGGGGATGACAGCTTGCGTCGAGCCGGACGGCGTGATGAAAAGCTTTCCGTCGCGGACCGATACTCGCCGAACCTCGTCCCCTTCGTGATTCCAGTACAAGCCTGCCAGCGAGCGAAGCTTGGCTTCCGGGATTACCGGCGCGTCCTTCGACACGACGGTTGCAGCCGGCTTCATAGCGGCGGAAAGGTAGATGTCGGCGACTTTACGAGTGAGCACATCCGGCCGCACGCCCACTGTGTTGCAAAAGCACACGACGGAAAAATGCTGCTCGGGAAACCGGATGACGTCCCCACGATAGCCAGGATCGCCGCCGCTGTGACCGACCATCGGCAGTCCGCGGTACGTCGTCACCTGCAGACCGGCGGCATACTCAAGTTGGGTTCCGTCGGCAAGCTTTCCGCGTTGCAGCATCTCCCTAACAAACGCCGGCCCGCCGACCACGGGTTTGTAGAAGTTCTCGTCCCAGAGAGCGAAATCCAGGACACTCGACAGGAGGCCGGACGGACCAACCGTGTCGTATTGCGGGCCGGACAGCATGAACCCCTTCCCTTTTGGGGCGTAGCCCACCGCGGCGTTCTTCACGATCTCTGTGTGATCATCGCGAAAAAAACTGTGCTTCATTCCGAGCGGTCCAAAGATACGGGCGGACGTAAATTCCCGCAACGACTGACCGCTGACTCGCTTGACGATGAGTCCCAACAAGGAGTAGTTCGTGTTGCTGTAAGAGTGATGTTGGCCCGGAACGTAATTCAGATGTTTCTGACGAAAGGCAATCGAAAGAACATCGGCCTCGGTGTATAGATCCGCGCCATTGCGCCACCCATTGAGGCCAAGCAAGTTGAATTGATCTCTCAATCCGCTGGTCTGATAAATCAGATGACGGATCGTGAGGGGAGCCCCGTAGTCCGGCAGTTCAGGGATGTACTTTCGTACCTGATCGTCAAGCGACAGCTTTCCGTCGAGCGCCAGAAGGATCACGGCCGCGGCGGTAAATTGCTTGGAAATCGACGCGGTATGAAAGATCGTCGAAGGTGAATTCGCGATGTCGTACGACAGATCCGCCTGGCCGTAAGCATGCTGATAAGCGATGCGGCCATCTTTGAGCACAGCCAGTGCGCACCCTGGAGAATCAGGCTTATTGAAGGCGTTGAAGGCCGCGTCTACGCGTTGCTCGGTCGTCTGCTCAGCCGCGGAGAGGGCGGCGGCGAGCGCGAGGAAAGTGAGGATTCTCATTAAATGTCTGCTTCTACTAAATCGGGTTGTTCCACTTTCGCGCCGAGCTTGGCCTTCGCCTTTACGCGGCGCGTCTTACGGTAACGGATCCACCAAATCGCCAGTCCACTGAAGGTTTGAAACAAAACGCTGAAGCTGCCGAGCGCCGCGATCACTTGCGTAGGCATTCCATAAACTTGACCGAAGTGAAGCGAACGATTCAGGTTGAGCGCAGCCGTGCCTCCTGGCTCATGACGGCTGTCCTGAACGCGTGCGACCTCGCCGGTATACGCATTGATGGTCACGATGGTGCGTCCGCGCGAGTCGTCACCCGGGTACCACTTGGTGACATCGACGTAGGGATAGTCGTCCGGACGTG
>JBDTTK010000196.1:0-7284 GCA_039930685.1 Bryobacteraceae bacterium
GCCCTTGTCGGTGGAGTCAGGGTCTTCGGCGACTCCAGGTTCGTTGAGGCGGGCGGTGAACTGGTAGGGCGCCGTCATTTCAAGCTTGCGCGCGGTGGGGTAGGGCAGCAGCGCCTCGAAGTTTTCGATTTTGGCGTCGAGGCCGAATTCCTTCATGAGTCCGAGCGCGTAGTCGGCGACGGCCTTGGATTGGGCGGATCCCGCGGCGTGCGGCTCGGCGGCCATGCGTTCGAGGTAGACCTTGACGCGGTCCGGGCGGGGGATGGCGCGGGCTTTCTCCTCGAGTTCGCGTCGTGACTGCCAGTCGGCTTGGGGGTAACCGCGAATGGGAGTTTGGGCGAGGAGGAGGGATGAGCAGAGGAAAATGCAGATGGCGTTTCGCATTTCAGGTATGAGAACGAGTGTAGCGGAGGCCCGACGTTGCTGCGACGTTACGCTTCCGAACTGGGAGAGAATCGTGCGCTCAGCGGTAGGTGGTCCGATGGCTGGACGAGAGACGGGAGCGGAGTCGCGCCGTCGATGGGTGGTGGATCTTCGGGCTCCACAGAGGCGGGTCCGCGGAAGAACAGATAGTCGATGACCTTGGCCTGCCGGCTGGAATTGCAGGTGAAAGCGCCGGGGCGGTTTCGGTGGGCATAGTCGAATCCTTTGGCAAGGAGGTTTGCGACGACGGGGCTTTCGGGAGTGGCGTTGAAGTCGCCGCAGATGATCTCTAACGCCGCGCCCGGCGCGATGGCGGCGAGCGCGAAGTTGATCTGCCGGACGCTGTACTGCCGTTCGGCGGGCGTCTCGGGCGGATCCCATTTCAGGTGGGTGTTGACGACGGTGAGGTGGAGTCCGGCGAGATCGAAGTTGAGAATCTGGGCGATGTGCCCGGAATTCGGCATGCCGTCCCGATAGACGAGGCGTTGTTCGCCGAGGAGAGCGCAAGCGTCCGTGCGGAAGAAGGTGGCGCAGCCGTCCGCCTTACGGCCGTCTTTCATGGCGAGTTTGCCCGCGTAGCCTAGGGGCGCGAGGACGTGATCGATCGCCTGGAAGACATCGGCCTCGACCTCCTGCAGGCAAAGGATCTCGGACGCAAGGTCACGCGAGTGGTGGACGATGGCGGGTATACGCAACCGCGGATCGAGGACTTCCGGAGCGATGCCGGGATAGAACGACTTCCGGATGTAGGCGGTGGCGAGAACGTTCCAGGTGGTGAGCTTGAAGGGCTGCGCCATGCACTCTCATCTTAGGAGAAACCAGCATCTCGGTAGAAAAATAACCGCCTCGAAATGGGCATATCGCGAATGTGTTCGTAGCCGGTGTCGACCTCAGAGTTGGGTTCGACTCAGAACTCACGCCGCGGGTTTTCCCGCTAAAGCCGACACCGCGCGCTGCAGAGTTCCCCTAAGCTCGGTTCCACGAGCAACCGTGTTGAAAACCGTCCCGAACTTGCGCACATTGTCGTGCAGCAAATCCAATCGATGATCCGGCTCTTCTGTGTCGACCGTGATTTCGTACTCGATGCGCGACATCTTTGGCGGCACGTCCTGGCGGATACCGTGAAGGCGAACTTCCACTCCGCGGTACTGAAAGCGAAGCATCGGGGCGACGCGCGCGATGCCTTTGATCATGCAAGCCGACAAGGCGGCAAGCAGAAGTTCGGCCGGATTAAAGGCGTCCGAGCGACCCGCGAGATCCGTGTCCAGGACGAGTTCGGCGCCTTTGCATCTGGCAATACTGGCGTGTGCGTCCACACGGCCGGCAGTAACGAAGTACTCCAATGGCTTTCTTTGCGGCATGGCTACTCCTTCTCTAATGGCAGTCTGAAACAACCGTTGCAATCGAGGAGCCAGGCCTGCAGACAGTTTCTAACCCACTGCGATCACGAACGATTGGCAAGCATACGCTGCGGAGACCGGCTAGGACGCCACAGCAGAGCTGGGTGAAATGGCGCAACGACGATCGCCGCAGCTTTGTGGCGCACGCGCCGCATCGGATTTCAGAACTACGTCGATGTTCTGTCCTGTTGCAGCGCGGCTTTGCAAGTACCGCACAAGAGAACTCTCGCTTTCTTCGGTAGTTCCACGGTCCGGCCAACGAGAAAGGTCGTCGTGACTGGATCAATCATGATCGAGCCGTGCTTTGCGCAGAGGCCGACCGAACAGTGATGGCAGATGCCGATGGCTTCGGTGCCGGCATCGGTTTGTGAACATTCATAGCAGCACATGGTTTGTCTCCTGCTGTCCCTTTGAGCTTGTGCTCGTTTTCGTAACGGCGGAACCGGTAAGAAATGGGTTCGGCTAAATATTCGTTCTATAGGGTTCACATACTGCAACCCCTCAGGATACTTGCGGCCGGCGCGTCTGGATCAGCGGAAATACGCCGCCATACCATTTCCGGTTGATCCACAGGGCGACGGTGACCAAGGATATGAGTACGGGCACCTCAACCAGCGGTCCGATGACCGCAGCGAAGGCTGCGCCGTGGTGAATACCGAACGTCGCAATCGCGACCGCGATCGCGAGTTCAAAATTGTTGGACGAAGCCGTGAAAGACAGCGTGGTCGCTTCCGCGTAATTGGCGCCGACCTTCTTGCTTATCCAAAACGACGTGAAGAACATCACGACGAAATAGATGGTGAGCGGTATGGCGACGCGAACCACATCGAAAGGCAATTCGACAATCATCCCGCCCTTTAGAGAAAACATCACGACGATCGTAAAAAGCAAAGCGATCAAGGTCAGGGGGCTGATCTTTGGAATGAATTTCTTCTCGTACCAGTCGCGTCCTCGGGATTTCTGCAATACGAAACGTGTGAGCATTCCGGCGAGGAATGGGATGCCCAGATAGATGAAGACGGTCTTGGCGATTTCGGCCATGGAGATGTCTACCTCTACCGCCCTAAGTCCCAACCAGCGTGGTACGGTGGCCAGAAAGAAATACGAGTAGACCGAGAAAAACAGAACCTGAAAAATGGAGTTGAACGCCACGAGACCGGCGGCGTATTCACGATCGCCGTGCGCCAGATCGTTCCAGACGATGACCATTGCGATGCAGCGGGCGAGGCCGATCAGAATGAGACCGGTCATGTACTCGGGTTTGTCGCGCAGAAACAACACGGCAAGGGCGAACATGAGGAGCGGGCCGACGACCCAGTTCTGGATGAGCGAGAGAAGCAGGATCCGGCGGTGCTGAAACACCCGGCCCATTTCCTCGTATTTCACCTTCGCCAGCGGCGGATACATCATGAGGATTAGCCCGATGGCGATGGGGATGGATGTCGTCCCGATGCTGAAGCGGTCGAGGAACGGTACGATTCCGGGGACTAGATAACCAAGACCGACTCCAGCGGCCATGGCCGCGAAAATCCAGAGCGTTAGATAGCGATCGAGAAACGACAGCCTCGGACTCGTGTGCGCGTCCATCACTTTTCGGCCGTTCCTTCCTGGGCGGGCTTTCGCCAACCACCTTCAATCAACTGGTGCCAGCGCCAGTTTTGATCCGGTTGCCCAGGCTGCCGAAGCGCAGCGTTTTCTAATTTCGATCATACTAGAAATACAGAATACTTGCAACATAATCTTGATAAGAAATCGCCCTCGTGATTGAGAAGCGATACCAGAAGTCGTTCAGAAGTTCCGTGAAGAGAGCTGGATTTCCGAGATGCTTTCGAGGCGCAGAGGATCGCTGAGGTACAGTCCGGCGGCGTATTCGACGCCGATGGTGAGGCCGAGGAGGCGCGCTGCCGTGGTTTGGAGTTCCAGATAGCTCTTGTTCTTCAACTGGGTCTCGTGGCACTTCATGACTTCTTCCCAGGCTGCTTCGACGTCGCTGATGTCGATGATGAGGTCGGGGCGGCTGAGGTGCTGGGTGATGTGATAGAAGAACAGGCTCTTGATGAAATGGACTGGTTGGTCAAGGAGTTCGGCGACACCGCCGTAGCGGGCGAAGCGGCAGGCGTCGCGGGTGAGACGGGCGGCGACGACGTGATCCGGATGCTGATTTTGGTCCGGGTGGGGCGTGATCACGATGTCGGGTTGCGATCGGCGGATGAAGGCCGCGATCTTGAAGGCGTTGGCGGGGGTGTGTTCGAAGTGGCAGTCGCCGCCGAGATCGAGGAAGTCGATGGCGGCTCCCATGCAGGCGGCGGCTTTGCGGGATTCGTGCTCGCGGACATCGGGGCTTCCGGCGGTGCCGGATTCGCCGCGCGAGAGGATCAGCATGTTGACGCGATTGCCTTTGCGGATTTCCTTTAAAAGGATGGGCGCGCAGCCGAACTCGATGTCGTCGGGGTGGGGTCCGATGGCGAGGATGTTCATGGTGTGTCGTGTTCGTTCACTGGGTTCGCGGTTCGTCGATTCGGCCACTGTCCGCGGTTCTTCGATGGAGTTCGTGGCGGCAGGACTCGATTTGATGGGGATCACGGACCTGGATGTCAGTGCCGCTAGGGAGCACGACCTTCCGGTCGCGCCTCAAAGGCTTCCGGGTTGGACTGGTCATGCGCAGACTTCCTCGTAGTAGCGCTCGTATTGCGGGATGATGCTGGCGGTGGAGTAGCGGGTTTCGGCGGCGTGACGGGCGGCCGCCGACATGCGCAAGTAGAGTTGTTCGTCGGTGAGCAACGCCACAACGCGGGCGGCTTGCGCCGCGATGTCGCCGACCGGTTCGAGGAAGCCGTCGACTTCGTGGGTGATTAATTCGGAGACTCCTCCGACACGGGTGGCGACGGGCGGGAGTCCGCAAGCCATGGCTTCGAGGGCGGCGAGTCCAAAGGCTTCCATTTCGCTGGGCATCAGGAGGACGTGATGGAGCGGGATGAGGCGCTCGACGTGATCCTGCTTGCCGAGGAAGGTGACGTGATCTGAGACGCCGAGTTCGCGGGCGAGCATCTCGGCGGGTCCGCGTTCGGGTCCGTCGCCGACCATGACGAGTCGCGCGGGAGTCGATTCGAGAACGGTCTTCAGAATCCGGATGCAGTCGAGGACGCGCTTGACGGGCCGAAAGTTCGAGAGATGGATGAGTTGCTTCTCCTTGGGGCGGCGCTCGGGATCCGGCTTGTAGAGGTCGCAGTTGACGAAGTTGTGGATGACGCGGATTTCGTTGGCGACTCCGAAGACTTCGGCGGTGGTTTTCACGAGGTAGTCGCTGACGGTTGTGATGCCGTCGGATTGTTCGATCGAGAATTTCGTGATGGGGAAGTAGGAGCGGTCGGCTCCGACGAGCGTGATGTCGGTTCCGTGGAGCGTGGTGACGAAGGGAAGACGGCGTTGGGCCGCGGTCATTTGCTTGGCGAGCAGGGCAGCGATCGAATGCGGAATCGCGTAGTGGACATGCAGCAGATCGAGGTTATAGCAGGCGGCTACTTCGGCCATGCGGGAGGCGAGCGCGAGGCAGTACGGGGGGTAGAGGAAGAGCGGGTAAGCCGAGACTTCGACCTCATGATAATGGATGCGCGGGAGGCCGGGATCGAGGCGGATCGGGTTGGCGTAGGTGATGAAGTGGACGTCGTGGCCGCGGGCGGCGAGTTCGAGTCCAAGTTCGGTGGCGACGATGCCGCTGCCTCCGTAGGTGGGGTAACAGGTGATGCCGACCTTCACATGGGCAGCGTAGCATTGAATAGCCGGCGAACGGCCGCGAAAGACTGATCCGATCATTTCGAGTTGCGCTTCATCGGCAATGCCGATAACGGAAGTAGCCCACTAACTATTTGTTGCGATGCGAAGGCCCGTGTTAGGATTCCGGGCGGGAATCTAGAGGAGGAGGCACGGACTTTGAAGAGGAACAACGAAACGCGCTTAGTCCGAGTGGCGTCCGCGATCGCGGCTTGCCTACTGCTAGGAGGAGCGGCGTCAGCCCAGACCATCGCCCACTCCTTCGACGGCGACAGCGGCCCCGGTCTTGCTGTTTGTGAATCGGGCGTGACGCATTGCGATCGTCCTGAAATGGATGTTGCGGTCAATGGCAAACAGGTTGTGCAGGTAACGTGGCAGAACGTCCGCGTCTACGATTACTTCGGCCGCCTGATGCGAGCGACTCCGATGGCGGCGTTTGTCAGCAAGGCGGGGTTGGATCCGGTCAGCAGCAATCCGCGAGTGCCGAAACCGCCGGTGACGCCGGGGCCATACGAGCCGCACATCGTTTTCAACGAATTCATCCAACGCTGGATGATCAGCGTGACCGGCAAGAGCGACTTGCTGCTGGTCAGCGCGACGTCCGACGCCATGGGTCCGTGGGGAGGAATTTATCCGTCGTGCATGAACGGCGGTCCCTGCCTGTCATACGATCCGGCCGTTCATCTTGGCTACGACAAGAACGGCGTGTACGTCTGCGGCGGGCATCTCGGCGACAACAATCCGCACACGATTCCCAGCCTCGCGTACGACTGTCTGGCGATTCCGATGGCGGAGGTTCCGGGGATTGCGAAAGGGGCAGAGCCGGCGCATGTGCATCGGGCTCACAACATGCCGCTCGACATCATGCCGGCGGTCGACCACGATGCTTCCAAAGGGGCGAGCGCTCCGGCGCTCTTTCTGTCGAAGACGTGCGACCGGGTGACGCCGGGCGCCTGCCAAAATTCGATCAACTATCCATTCCATTGGGTGGTCGACACGTTCCACTGGAAGGGCGTGGAAGGGGCCCACAACAAAGCTGGCGAGCAGGAAGTCAAGACCGGTGTTGGCTCGACTGAGGATAAGTGGCGATACAGCAAGCCGTGCTGCGCGCCGTTGGGTTCCATTCCGCAGGCGGGGAACGAGAGTATTGTTTTGCGCGTGGCGGAAAGCCATCGGCTGACCAATGTCGTGCAAGTGGGCTCGCACCTTCACGCCGTAATGCCCTCAGGCCCTTGCACCAAAGATTGCGGCGCGCAGGGGACGGATACCAACAACATCATGTTCTGGGTCGACCTGGACTGTTCGAATCCCGCGGCGTGCGTCGTAAGTCAGACCGCGAAGATCTCGAGTGAAGGTGTCAATCCCGCATTTCCCACTGTCGGCGTGGATGCCGCGGGAAACGTTGGCATCGTCGCGGTGTCGTCGTCGGCCAAGACGTATCTTTCCATTCTGCTGTGGACGCGCCGCAAGACCGACGCGCCAAACACGTTCAGCGGCCCGATGACGGTGGTGGCGGGCACAAAGCCCTTCACCTGCCTGAACACGAAGGACATGGCAACCGTCGGGAACGCGGTGGGCGTGCTGACAGCGCTCGATCCGATGGACGGAACCAAGCTGTGGACCACGCAGCAGTGGTCGAATGACGCGGCGCGGTGCGTTTGGAACACGCGGATCGTGGGATACCAAATCG
>JBDTTK010000197.1:0-7280 GCA_039930685.1 Bryobacteraceae bacterium
CGCCGCGCAACCAATGGATTGCGGCCAGCACCCCAATCGCCAGAAACATGGCAATCATCGCCAGGGCTCCCGCGTTGTGAACCCACTTGCCCATGTTCAAACCGATCGAAGAAACCAGCATCAGCCCGCCCACAATCGCCACGCCGCATCCGGCGATGATCCACTTGCTTTCGGCGATCCACGCGAAGGACGGTCCCATAGCGTAGGCGATGTTGGTGGCGATCTGGAGTCCGACCTCCGACATCAGCACCATGGCGTAGAGCCACAGATTCCACGCCACTAGAAATCCGATGAATTCACTGAAGCCGAACTTCGCCCATTGATAGAGGCCCCCTTCGAGAGGCATCCGGCGGCTTAGATGGATCACGACGACGGCGGACGGAATGTAGAACAGCGTGATCGCCAGCAGCCAGAAGATCACATGGCCTGAACCCAGCTTGCCCGCCGTTCCGATCCAACCCAGGCCGACGATGAACAGGATCTGGGTGAGCACCAGATCCCATTGGCCGAGTTCCTTCTTGAATACCGCCGAGTGGGCTTCGACGTCCTTGCGGTCGTGGGGATGCATGGGGCAGGTCCTGCCAGTGTACAGGACGGCGGTGGAACACCTGCTGTCTCACTACGAAGCGCCCTTCAGCGAGTACCGACGTTCACGATTGCCAGGGGTTAAAGACGGTTGCGCTGAGACCGGCGAAGTCCTTCACGTTGCGGGTTGCCAGCGTCAGCTTGTGCTCCATCGCTGTCGCCGCGATAAAGCCATCCATGATGGCAAGCGGAATACCCGCACGCTGCGCCTGTGCGGAGAGGATCGCCCATCGGTCACCAATGGCTTTGGTCACCGGAAGCAGGCGGTCTGCGAACGATTCCTCGATATCGCCGTGCCATTCTTCCAATTGGATTCGCCGCTTGCCTTCCGGCAAAAGCTCGATGCCGCGGCGTATTTCGGCCGAAGTCAACACGCTGACGAAGAGCAAGTCCTCGGAGGCTTTCTTCAACCAACCGTCGACTCTCGCATCCGCTGGCATCACTCTCGCGAATTCCGAAAGCACGTTAGTGTCGAGTAAGAAACCCGCCACACATCAACCTAGATCAATCGACCGTGGATCGTCGGTTTGTCTTACGACCGCAAGTCCTGAACCCGCAAAGGGGGGCTGGGTAAGCAGATCGTAGAGCGGTTTGCGGGGTTTGTTTGGTAGTGGTTCGATTCCCTGTCTTTCGTGCCAGGCCCGAACGGTATGCACGATCAACTCGTCTACGGAATCAAAGTTCCCGCGCTCGATTTCTTCCCGTACCAGCCGTTCCGTCTCAGGTTTTAGTTCTACCGTCACACTTCAACGTAGCCTCATCCGGGTCAGGGCGCAAGCTGCCAAATCGCACCTGAGATGCCGTTGTGCGGCTGGGGACTGGCCACTCTTCAATCAAATGCATGTTCCATCTGGCACGGTTGCGATCTGCCGTTGTGAAAGGTCGACCATCTGAATCAAGTGTAAAGAAATGCGGCCCCCGCCGTAACGCCGGACCTTCCCTTCACGCCTGCAGAATGTGGGCGTTGGTTTCCGCTGTTGAGAAGCTTATGATGTAGGATTGCAGGACCGTTCCCCGCTGAGCGTCATGCCCGTCCTTGTAGCCTTCCGGAACAGCCCTTCGATTCGTTTCTCGTTTCGCCTATGTGGATAGTCCAGCTCGCGCTCCGGCGCCCCTACACTTTCGTAGTGATGGCGCTGCTCATCGTCCTCATGGGCGGACTCGCTATCCTGCGCATGCCGGCGGACATCTTCCCCGAGATCAATATCCCCGTCGTCAGCGTCATCTGGAGCTACGGCGGCATCTCGGCCGGTGAAATGGCGCAGATGGTAACAGTCCGCACCGAGCGTAGCTACACCACCGCCGTCAACGACATCGAGCACATGGAGTCGCAGTCGCTTACCGGACTCGGCATCATCAAGATGTTCTTCCATCCCTCGGCGAAGATCGAGGCCGCGGTCGCCCAGGTCACCGCCAACTCCCAGGGCATCGTCCACTACCTTCCGCCTGGGATGAGTCCGCCGGCCATTCTCCGCTACAACGCCTCCGCGGTGCCGATCTTGCAACTGATCGTCACCAGCGACACCATCAGCGAACAGGTGATGTACGACTACGGTCACAACTTCATCCGCACGCAGATGGCGACCGTGCAGGGCGCGAGTTTTCCGCTCCCCTATGGAGGCCGCCAGCGCCAGATCATGGTCGATCTGGAGCCCAAGGCTCTTTACGCCATGGGCCTCACGCCATACGACGTTGTAAACGCGGTCAATTCGCAGAGCCTGACGCAGCCTTCGGGCAGCGCTCGCATGGGCACGCGCGAATACAACGTCCGCCTCAACAACTCGCCGGCTGCGGTTGAGTTGTTCAATGAGATTCCCATCCGCCGGTCGAACGGCGCCACGATTCTGATGCGCGACGTTGCCACGGTCCGCGATGGCTACGCCGTCCAGACCAACATCGTGCGCCACGACGGACGCCGCTCCATTCTGATGACCGTGCTCAAAAACGGCGGAGCCTCCACGCTCGATATCGTGGCGCGCCTCAAAGCGATCCTGCCCCGCATTCGGGCCACTCTGCCGGCCGACATGGATCTGAAGCTCCTCTTCGACCAATCGATTTTCGTGCGCTCCGCGATTTCTGGCGTCATCCGCGAAGCCATTCTCGCCGCCTTCCTCACCGGACTGATGATCCTGCTGTTTCTCGGCAGTTGGCGCTCCACCGTCATCGTCTGCATCTCCATTCCGCTCTCCATCCTGACTTCCCTTGCAGTGCTCTACCTGATGGGCCAGACCATCAACGCCATGACCCTCGGCGGACTCGCCCTCGCCGTCGGCATTCTCGTCGACGACGCCACCGTCGAGATCGAAAACATTCACCGCAATCTGGGCGAAGGACGCGCCATCGTCGACGCCATCCTGACCGGCGCGCAGCAAATCGCCGTGCCTGCCTTCGTTTCGACGCTCTGCATCTGCATCGTGTTCGTTCCCGTCATCTTCCTGACCGGCGCGGCGCGCTATCTGTTCATGCCGCTCGCGCTCGCCGTCGTGCTCGCCATGGCCGCCTCCTACATCCTCTCGCGGACCCTCATCCCGACCATGGTCAAGTACATGATCCCCGCGGAAGTCGAACGCTATCGCGGGCCAGAAGGACACGGCCAGCCCCGGAAGCAGAGCCTGTTATGGAAAGCCCATCACAAGTTCGACCAAGGCTTCGAGCGCATGCGCGTTGGTTATCGCCGGTTGGTCGCGGCGTCGCTTCACCATCGCGGCGTCGTGTCGGTCTTTTTCCTGACGCTTTGCTTCGCCTGCGTCGGACTGATTCCCTGGATTGGCGCGGACTTCTTCCCCAAGGTGGACGCCGGCCAGATCCGCTTCCACGTCCGCGCGCCTGCCGGAACGCGCATCGAAGAGACCGAGCGCATCTTCGCCGGCGTCGAAGACGTGGTGCGCCAAGTGATTCCGAAAGCCGAACTCTCGGACATTCTCGACAATATCGGGCTGCCCTATAGCGGCATCAATATCGCCTATTCGGACAGCGTCACGCTCGGTTCGTTCGATGGCGAAATTCTCGTCTCCCTTAAACCCGGCGAACACGGCTCGACCTGGGAGTACGTGCGCCACTTACGTGAGAAGCTCAACCGGACCTTCCCCGAAGTCACGTTCTTCTTCCAGCCTGCGGACATCGTCGGTCAGATTCTGAACTTCGGAGTGCCCGCGCCGATCGACATCCAGATTGCCGGACCCCTCAAGAACTACGACGCGAATTACAAAATCGCTCGCGAGATCGAGGCGCGTGTCGCCCGTCTCCCCGGAGCCGTGGACGTCCACATGCATCAGGTCGACGATGTTCCCGAAATGCGCATTGATGTCGACCGCACTCGCGCCAATCAGTTCGGTATTTCGCAGCAGGATGTGGCGCGCAACACCCTGGTCTCGCTCGCGTCATCCAGCTACGTCGCGACGAACTGGTGGCTGAACCCCATCAACGACGTCGACTACCTGGTCGCCGTGCAGACGCCCACCTACCGCCTCGATTCGACGGACGCCCTCATGCAGACGCCCATCCGCTCGACGAACGGAACCTCAGAGCAGTTGCTCGGCAACATCGCTGGCTTCTCGCGCTCGGCCACCCCGGCGGTCGTGAGCCACTACAACGTCCAGCCGATGCTCAACCTCTTTGCCAACGTCCAGGACCGGGACCTCGGCTCGCTCTCGCGCGACGTGGACAAAGTTCTCTCCGGCTACCAATCAAAGATTCCTAAAGGCAGCACGATCACCGTCCGCGGCCAGGTCGAAACCATGCGGACCTCGTTCGTCGGACTCGGCCTGGGCATGATCCTGGCCATCGTGCTCGTCTATTTCGTAATGGTGGTCAACTTCCAATCCTGGCTCGACCCGTTTATTATCCTGATGGCATTACCCGGCGCTCTCGCCGGCATTCTCCTGATGTTGTTCCTGACGCAGACCACGCTGAGCGTGCCCTCCATGATGGGAGCCATCATGAGCATCGGCGTCGCCACCGCCAACAGCATCCTGCTCGTGAATTTCGCCAATGATCTTCGCCAACAGGGACTCGACGCGAAAGAGGCCGCCCTCGAAGCTGCCCATACGCGCTTGCGCCCTGTCGTGATGACCGCCGCGGCCATGATCATCGGCATGCTGCCCATGGCGCTCGGCATCGGCGAAGGCGGCGAGCAGAACGCGCCCCTTGGTCGCGCCGTCATCGGCGGATTGCTGGTCGCCACCATCGCGACTCTGTTTTTCGTGCCCGTCGTCTACAGCAAGCTCCGTGCAACGCCGCCTAAGGATTTTGACATGGAGGTTCCGGTTTGACGTCGCGGCGCGTATTTTTCTCACTCCTCATCGCCATCGCCGTGGCGTTGGTGGTTGTCATCGGACTCGGCTTCGTGCCGCGCTGGTCGAAGCGCAAGGAGGTCCTCGCCTCGGAGCGAGAGGGCGTGGCTCTTCCGATTGTCACCACCGTGATCGCGAAGCCGATTTCAGGCGCCGCCACCGTGGATCTCCCCTGTGATTTACAGGCGCTCATCGAATCTCCCATCTACGCCCGCACCGAGGGCTACATGCGGTCCCGCAACACCGACATCGGTATGAAGGTCAACAAAGGCGACGTTCTGGCTGAGCTCGACACGCCGGAACTCGATCAGCAGATCGCCCAGGCTCGCGCAACCCTTGCTCAGGCCCGCGCCGCGCTTAAACAATCCCAGGCCAATCTAATGCAGTCGAAGGCCAATTTGCGATTGGCGAAAGTGACCCTCGACCGCTCGCTGAGCCTCGTTAAGGAAGGCGTCCTGGCGCGTCAGGATGCGGACGACAAACAGGCCAATTACGACGTGCGGGCCGCCGACGTGGCTGCGGTCGAAGCGGCGATCGCCGCCTCCCAGGAGTCTGTGTCCGCCAATGAATCGAGTGTCAAGCGGGTCGAGGAGATGAAGTCGTTCGCGAAACTCACGGCGCCCTTCAGCGGCATCATCACGTATCGCAACCCCGACGTCGGTACGCTGATTACGACGGGCAGCGCGGGCAAGACCGGCGAGGTCTTCCGCGTCGCGCAGATCGACATCTTGCGAATCTTTGTGAACGTGCCGCAGGCGTACATCCCATTCATTAAGGCGGGCCAGAAAGTCGAGTTCGCGGTCTCCGAACTTCCGGGCAAAGTGTTCCCGGCTGTCGTCTCCCGGTCCACGAATTCGCTCGATACCGCCTCGCGCTCCATGCTGTACGTGATGCAGATCGATAACAAAGAGGGCCTGCTCAAACCCGGCATGTACGGCCATCTGACCATCCACCTTCTTGGACACGCTTCGGTGATCGGGATTCCCGGCGACGCGCTCATCATGCGAACCGACGGACCGAGCGTCGCGGTGGTCGGACCCGGGACTCGCGTGCACTTTCGCAAGATCACGATCGTGCGCGACAACGGGACGCAGGTGGAAGTCAGCGATGGCATCTACGATGGCGATCAACTGATCCTGAGCCCGACGGACGCCATCCGTGAAGGCGTCGAAGTCGAGCCGCGCGCGCAGAAGCCCAAGAGCTAACGCAACGACGCGAGGTACGCGACGAGATTCTCGACCTCATCGCCGGTCAGATTGTTCTTGAAATCCGGCATGGCAGACTGCTTTGCGAATTTCTTCAAGTCCTTCAGATCCCGCTTTTCGAGAGAATGCCGTCCGCCCGCCATATCCTGAATCTGGATCGTGAACGAATCCTCGTTGACGCGCAGCCCGAGGACTGGTTTTCCCAACCGCGGCGTCGCCTGGACCATCAAGTACTCCGGAGCGACTTGCGCGCCAGGATCGAGAATCGCCTCGCGGAGGTAGGCGGCGCTGCGCTGTCCGCCGACCCGGGAGAGTTCCGGCCCATTCGCCATGCCTTTACCTTGCACGATATGGCATGCCCAGCAATTGCCCTTTCCGTGAAACACCGCCGCGCCCTTCGCCGCGTCGCCGGCGAGTTTCTCTTCCTTGACGACGGCGAGCGACCGCACAAAGACCGCGATGTCTACCACTTCCTTGGGCCCTAACACCCAGGATCCCGGCATCTCTGTACCAGGAATGCCTTGGGCGACGATGCCCGCGATCGCTTCGATGCTTGTGCCGTGCTTGAGCGCCGGTGTTGCCAGATTCGGACCGCGTCCGCCGGTCCCGCCTGTGCCATGGCAACTGGAGCAATGGGCGGCGAACAGCTTCTTGCCGCGCGCGGCGCCCTCGGCTGGCGTTCCGGCTTGCGGTTCCGCAAACGCTGCGGACGCGATCGCCAGGAAGATAAGAGCGGAACGAAGGGAGAGCAAAATGCGCATGACAGATCCGAGAATCCGAGTGTATAACAGCACGGAGAAATCCGGGTCGCCAACCAGAGAATTGCGCCCGCCGAATCGCACTAATGCTACATGAGAATCCTCGTCCTCCTGTTTCTAGGCCTTGCGCTACAGCCTTCGGCGCCAGCCGCCTCTCGTGCCACCGCGAAAGCCCCGGCAAATCAGCCCGCGCTCTCCGACGCGCAAATCGACGCCGCAATCAAGACCAAACTTGCCAAATCCAAAATCGGCCAGGACGGCTTCAAGTTCCGCGTCCAAGGCGGGATCGTCTATTGGGATGGCTCCACCGACGTCATCCAGCACAAAGGCGCGGCGACGCGAATGGCGAGGACAGCGGGCGCGCGCTCAGTCGTCAACAACATCAAAATCAGCGAGGCCGGACGCCGCGGTGCGGACCGCAGCGCCGAACGCCGCCGCGC
>JBDTTK010000198.1:0-7262 GCA_039930685.1 Bryobacteraceae bacterium
GAGCTCAAGAACGTGCAATCTGTGTACGTCCTGCAAATGACATCGAGCCTGGATCAGTATGTGATCGACCGCATCGTGGCTGGCGGCCACTTCATCGTCGTGACAGACCCCCTCAAAGCTGACGCCATTTTTACGGATCGCGTTGGCGAGGCTTTTGATAACAAACTCGACGACATCTTGACGCCCAAGCAAGTCAGAGAGAAGAAAAAGGAAGACGAGGACAAAGACATGAAGGGCGGCAGCCAGGTTATCCGGCTAACGTCGTTCTCGAAGGGCCGGGGCACCGTGTTCCTTGTCGACCGCCAATCCCGCAACGTCCTTTGGTCGACCTACGCTCGCCCGAAGGATTCCACGCCCGACGAGCTTCACCACATCGCCGACCGCATCGTCGAGCGGCTTGAAAAAGCCACCAAGGGAAAATAGAGGATGTTCTCACAGCGCTTCGAAGACGCGTTGGCTTACACGGCGCGCCTCCACGCGGGTCAGACTCGTAAAGGCTCGGGCATTCCTTACATCGCGCATTTGCTCGCCGTCTCAGCGCTCGCTATCGAATTCGGCGCGGACGAAGACGAAGCAATCGGAGCGCTACTGCACGACGCCGTCGAGGATCAGGGCGGACCGCCCACGCTCACCGAAATTCGCCGCCGCTATGGCGTGCGCGTGGCCGACATCGTGTCCGGTTGCACCGACGCCGACACCACTCCGAAACCGCCTTGGCGGCATCGCAAGGAAGTCTACATCGAGCACAAGCGGACGGCGGATTCGTCCGTCGCCCTCGTCTGCGCCTGCGACAAGCTGCACAACGCGCGATCGATTGTCGGCGACTATCGCCAGGTCGGCGAGGATCTCTGGGACCGCTTCACGGGCGGCCGCGAAGGCACGCTATGGTATTACCGTGAACTGGTCGGCGCGCTGCGCCAGGCCGGAGCCGTTCCTCAATTACTCGAAGAACTCGACCGCACCGTCACGGACCTGGAGCGCATGACGGCCGTGCAATCCCGGTAGCTCTCGACCAACCGCTCAGTCATCTTCTGCATATCGCGTTCTTCCACCACGAACGCGCGCGCCGCGCGCGCCAGCCGGATCGCCTTCTCGCGATCCTCCAACAGATCCAGCACCCTTTCGGCGAATCCGTCCGCATCATCCGACAGCGCGCAAATCTCTCCATCCTGATCCGCTAGCCCCTCGGCGCCTTTTCTCGTCGAAACCACCGGAATGCCTGCCGCGAACGCCTCCAGCAATTTCACCCGAACGCCGGACCCGCTAAGGATCGGGCAGAGAAACACACTGTATTCCGCCAGCGGCGTGCGCACATCGTCGACAAATCCGACCAACTCAATCGCGTCCGCGTCCTTGCCGCCGTCCGGCAGGGAATGTCTCGGCGGCGGGTCAGAGCCGATGATCACGAGCCGCGCCCGCGGCTCTCTTGCGCGAATCTTCGGCAGCACGTGCTTGACGAACCACCGCAGCGCTTCCTCATTCGGCAGATGGCGAAAGCTTCCGAGAAAGAGCATCGTATAGGGCGTACGGCCGTCTTCGCGGTACTCGTATTTCGCCGTGTCGATGCCCGCCCGCAGGTTCTCATCAATCCGCCCGCGCAGTTGCGGCCGGAACGATTCGAGATATTCGCGATTGTCCCGGCTGCAGACCTGGATGCGATCCATCTTGGGGAGCAGCCGCAATTCGTAACGGATTGCTCGCAGATACTCCCACATCCAATTGAGCCGCGTTAGCAGTCCCCGTTGATACGGCAGTCCGCTGGCGATGGACTGGAAGTAGACGTCGTGCTCGAAGAGAATGCTCGGAATCCGTCGGAATCCGCCGGCGTACTGGCCCATAACCGTGTATTCGAGCTGCAGGACATCGATGCGCTGCGTATACAAAATCCGATGAATCATCCATTCGAGATCGCCGTTGCGAAACTCGCGGGCAGCATGCGGCTCCATCGAACCGAAGACCTTCGTCTTGCCTTCGAGGCGGACAAAAAACTCAGCGGACCGGCATTGGCGCACCAATTCGTCATGAGCATTGCGCTCGGATTCCTTGTCGAGCAACACCACGAGATGCAAATCGGCGAGAGCCGCAAGGCGGGTCGTCGTCTGGTACATGAACACTCCGCCGCCATGCACCGGAGGGCAGATCGGATACGGCGAGACGAAGAGTACGCCCGGACGCTCGACGCGCTCCGGCATGGCCGCGAAGCGGTCGCGGAAGTACCCTCCCAAAGGCCGCTGGAACGCCTCGCGGTCGTCCACCGCTGCGAGCGCCTGCGCCCGCCTGCGCGACCGGATCGCGCCCGGCAACTGTTTGCATGCGCGCCACAATCCGGCGACGCTCGCGCGTTCGGGCGAATCGCCAACCAACGCGCTCACCACGGCCGCTGCCCAGGCGTGGGCAAAGTGTCCGCACAACCTCCGCCACTCGTGAATGTTCTTCCACGCGAATAGCAGGAAGTTCTTCTTCAATACCGCCTGAATCTGGGCGTCCGTGAACTTCTTGCCGATCGTTCCGCGATGCTCATGGAAGACGATGCTCTTCGGCTGGTACAGCACTTTCCAGCCGCGCTTCCACGCCATATACCCGAGGTCGGTGTCTTCAAGGTAGAACGGTGCCAGCACCTCATCGAATCCACCCAGCTCCGCGAATTTTCGCCGGTCGAACGCGCAGGAACCTCCGCCGCCGTAAAAGCACGGAAACAAATCCGTCACGCGGTCATCCAGCCGGTGCCGGACGCGCAGTGCGCCGTTGCCCCACCAGGCTTGCGTCAATCCCGTCTCCTGGCGTGGCTTCTTCGGATCGCTAAAGAAAATCTGGCACGATACCGCAAAAACGGTTTCGTCCGCGAAACCGGCGAGCAGCGGCTGGAGAAAGCCCTCGTCCACCCGCATGTCGCTGTTGAGCAGGACGACGACGTCGTTCTTCGCCGCCGCGAATCCGGCGTTCGATCCGCCGCCGAATCCGAGGTTCGTCTCAAGCGCCACGACGCGCACGCTCGGAAACGCCTCGCGCAGAAAGTCAGCGCTGCCATCTTCTGATCCGTTGTCCACGACGATCACTTCGTTGTCGGGATGCCCCGACATCGCCTGAACGACAGAAGGCAGATACGCCTTCAACAGGTCGCGCCCATTCCAGTTCGGGATGACAACGGACGCCGACTGCACGCCGGGCCTGGAATCTGCCGCCAGCCGCGGCTTTCGGCGAAATCGCAGCAGGTCCGCGAGGAGCAGTGCGGCCAACGGTCCCAAAATCAGCAGCGGCGAAATCAGGATCAGCGGCAGCGCCTTGAGGAGGCGCCAGATTTTATTCACCCGTCACCTTAGGTCCGATTCCAGCGATGCGTCCGAGCTTCACCCAACGTGACTCACGGACAAAATTCAGCATGGCTCGCATCTTCGCCGCGTCCGCCTCGAGCGACTGCGCCCATCGCGTGCGGCTCTCCAACTCGGATTCCGTCGCGTGCAGCGCATCAACCGCAAGCCTCAATTCCGAGGTCCTGGCCTCAACCTCGGCGCCTAACCTCGCCTCGGTGTCCCGCGCCCACCGCGTCTTTTGCTCGTTTTCCGCCTCGAGATCCCGGACTTTCGATTCGTATTGCGCAACAACGGCCTGCGCCGCCGTCTGCTCCTTCTGAACCTCCTGCTGCAGCGCGGAAATCCGCTCAAGCCCGGCCTTCCAATCTCTCTCGAGTTGGATCCCCCAGCGGTTGTGCTCTTCAAGCTGCTGCTTCTGATCCGCATGCAGCGCCAATAGCCGCCCATGTTCTTCCTGCGTTGACCGCAGCCATTCCTTGTTTTGCTGAAGCTCGTTCTCGAGCAGCGTCACATGCTGCTCGCGCTCGCGGAGCAGGTTCGCCGCACGCGGCACATACACGAACGCCTGCTCGTCGAGCGCACGGTCGATGCTGCAAACGCCGAGGAAGAAATGGGCATCGTCCGTCCCGCCCGCGCTGCCTTCGACGCGCGCCGTAGCCGGCCACGGAACCCGGTACGGATGGAATGCGAACGCCTCGACGCGATTCTGCAACAGGACCTGCACGTTCGGAAACGCCGCTCCTAGCGCCGACGCGAACTCACCATACTCGAACTCGTGGACGTGATACGGATTCGGGCCGGTTTCGCCGCGCGACTCCGCGTAATACCTCACGTTCGGCGTTGACACCAGAAACAAACCGCCCGCGCGCAACAGCCTCCGAGCTTCGCGAATCAGCGCCGCCCAATCGGCAATGTGCTCGATGATCTCGAACGCCGTAATTAGATCGAAGCTTGCATCCGGCAAAGCAACGCTCGTCGCCGAACTCCGAATAAACTCGACGTTCGCGAGCGGAAAACTGGTCCGCGCGTACTCGATCGCTTCCTCGGCGACGTCGACGCCCACCGCCTCCCGCGCCATCTGCGCGAGAGCTGCCGTGCCGTATCCGGTCCCGCATCCCAGGTCGAGGACCCGCCCGCCCGCGGCAAACCGCGCCGCGAACGCGTACCGCGCCATGTGCTCATTCCACAGGTCTACCCCGACCTGGCCTGGGATCACTCGCTCGCCGGTAAATTCACTCACGAATAGGTCTCTTGCGGCGGGGCCGGTTCCGTCAGGCGGGCGTTCACTTCAACACGGCAAGGAAGGTGCATTTGCCCGTAGATCTGCCCTTCGGCGCGCGACATCGGCAGCGCGATCGCGTTGTCGATCCAGTCGCACATCGAGTAGTGATGCAGAGTGCCATCGGCGACTGCGGGAGAAAAGGAGAACGTCGACGCGTAAAGCATAGGAATCTCCACATGGAAATCCACGGTATAGACATCGCCTGCCGACATGGACGGTAGCTCGACCGCTTCCCGCGCCGTATTGGTGCCCGCAAAATCGACGCCCAAATGATTCCGCAGCATGAAGCCGACCACCGGCAGCCGAACATCGCCTTTCGCCAGCACCGAAATGCGCACCACGATCGTCGTCCCCGGATTCAGCATCGCGATCGAGTGCCCGTTCTCGTCGGCGATCGCGATTCCCAGGATCTCAGCGCGCCCATCGCCAAAACGGTGATCGATATTCGGAATCCGATCGATCACCTCCGGAGCCGACACGCGCTCGCCTGTATGCGGCGCATGGACGTGCGCAGTCTGATAGTTCGCGTCCTTCTCGACCATCGCTGCCAGATATTTCGTAACCACAGCTTCCGTCGTACCGATATCGCGGACCCGCCCATGATCGAGCCACAGCGCGCGGTCGCCGATCGCCTTTACGTCGCCCGTCGCATGAGACACGAACAGAATCGTCGTCCCCTGCGACCGCAATTCATGTACCTTCCGCATGCACCGTTGGCGGAAGTAAATGTCACCCACCGACAGCGCCTCGTCCACCAGCAGAATCTCAGGGTCCACGTGGATCGCCACCGAAAACGCGAGCCGCACCGTCATGCCGCTCGAATACGTCTTCACTGGCTGATTGATAAAGTCGCCGATCTCGGCAAACTCCTCGATCGCCCTATACCGGCGGTCCATCTCGGCCGACGAAAATCCGAGGATCGCCCCGTTCATATAGATGTTGTCGCGTCCGGAAAACTCCGGACTAAAGCCGGACCCCAACTCAAGCAGCGCCGCCACCCGCCCATGGACCGCGATCTCGCCCGTCGTAGGCATCAAAATCCCCGCAGCGATCTGCAGCAGAGTGCTCTTTCCGCAGCCGTTCTCGCCGACGATGCAAAAAGTCTCCCCCCGCCGGACTTCGAAGCTCACATCGCGCAAAGCCCAGAAGTCGCGGTGAAAGTTCGCGCGATTGAGTGTCGCCAGTTCCTTCAACCGGTCCGACGCGGAGTCGTAGATCGCATAGCTCTTCGAAACGCCGCGAAATTCTATGGAATGCGAGGACACCTATCTAAATTGTAGAGCAGACGGGCGATTCCCCAGCGTTTGCCGCGCCAAACCCTACTCAAGCCGGGCGTTTGGCTTGGAGGTCCGACCGCTGTTCTGCTAGCCTAAATTCTTCATGAGCCAGGCCGCCCCGACCGAATCCTCCGAGCTTCTCAAAACCCCGCTGAACGCCATCCATCGGGAGTCGGGCGCCCGCATGGTCGACTTCGGCGGCTGGGACATGCCCGTGCAGTACTCCGGCCTCATGGACGAACACAAGACCGTGCGGACCGCCGTCGGTCTCTTCGACGTCTCGCACATGGGCGAAATCGAGGTCCGCGGACCGCAAGCGCTCGATCTGGTCAACTACATCGCGACCAACAACGCCGCCAAGCTCAAACTCGGCCAGGCGCACTACTCCGGCCTCCTTTACGAAACCGGCTGCTTTGTCGACGACATCCTGGTCCACAAGGTCGCCGACGACTCGTTTTTCCTCTGCGTCAACGCCTCGAACCAGGACAAGGACTTCTCCCACATCGCTTCCTACGCCTCGAAGTTCGACGCCGAAGTTGAAAACGCCGGACCGAAATACGCGCAGATCGCCGTCCAGGGCCCCAAGGGCCTCAGCACCCTACAAAAGCTGACGAAGACCGAACTCGCGCCGATCAAGTATTACCACTTCACGGACGGTGAGGTCGCCGGAACACCGGCGCGCATCGCCCGCACCGGCTATACCGGCGAAGACGGCTTCGAAATTTACGTTGCCCCCTCGGAAGCCCCCCGCATCTGGCGCGAACTCATGCAGGCCGGTGAAGAATTTGGCATCAAGCCCGCCGGACTCGGCGCGCGCAATACACTACGGCTCGAAGCCAAAATGGCGCTCTACGGCCACGAGATCGACGCCAGCATCACGCCGCTCGAAGCGGACTTGGGCTGGATTGTGAAGATGGACAAAGGCGACTTCGTGGGCCGCGGGGTCCTCGAAAAACAGCTTGCCGAAGGCGTCAAACGCAAACTGGTCGGCTTTGAGATGACCGCCCGCGGCATCGGCCGCGACGGATACGAAGTTCACATCGACGGTCAACCCGCAGGCTGGGTGACCAGCGGCGGACCCGCCCCCACGCTCAACAAGAACATCGGCATGTGCTACGTTCCGACGGAAGCCGCCGAACTCGGCCGCGCCATTCAGGTCATCGTACGCAACCAGCCGGTCGACGCCGTGATCGTGGCTACGCCATTCTACAAACGACCCAAATAACGAGAATTCAGCCGGCCGCAAGGCCTTTCGATCGAAGGACGACATTTTCATGAGCAGCTACCCCGAGACGTACAAGTACACGAAAGAACACGAATGGGTGAACGCCGAAGCGGGCATTGGCACCGTCGGCATCACCTTCCATGCGCAGAGCGAGCTCGGCGACATCG
>JBDTTK010000199.1:0-7237 GCA_039930685.1 Bryobacteraceae bacterium
GCGTCCCTCATAGCGCTTGGCTTCGTATTCCGGAATGCCCATTCCCACCAGCGCGCCACTGAGCCCGCCAACGGTCGCGCCGATTCCCACGCCGGTCAGGGCGGCGACGATGGGACCCGCCGCGATGAACGGTCCGATACCGGGAATCGCAAGCGCCCCGATCCCGACGAGCCACCCAAGAGCGCCGCCAAGTACCGCTCCGGACGCAGCCCCGGCGCTTGCACCTTCCGGCGCCTTGGTGCTTTTTGAAAGTGCAAAGTCCTTGGTGCCTTCGTTCTCCGGGAACAGGACGGAAATGTCCGTATTGCGAAAGCCGGCTTGCTTCATTAGGTTGACGGCGCCTTCTATTTGAAGTTCCGTCGAGTAGATTCCGAATACTGCTGTTTTGACATTGGTTGAGTCCTTCTATGGCGAGCCCGCTTGGGCACTCTATCGAAAACTTTGAGGTTCTTGAAAAAGCCGGAGGAGGCGAACGATAACCTGGCGATCCGGCGTGGAGCTACGCTACGTTTTGGAGGGCCTCACGGGTTGCGGCGGTGGCTTGAGGCACACTTCGCATCTGGGCAATTCTGCGTGCCGCGCGGCGCGCCCGGAGAAGCCGAATCCGGATGGCGGTTTTGGTCGCGCCAACGGCGACCGCCATCTCCTCGGTTGTCAATCCATGCATCTGGTGATGGAAGAGAATCCGATCGCGGGGATGGCACCGTTTGAGAATCGTGGCCGCATCGATGGGCGAACTGTCGACGCCAATCTGGCCGCAAACATCCTCAAGCGGAGCAGCGGAAGAATCACGGCGCATCCCACGGCGGAATTCATTGAGGGCGATCGTGTTGACCCAAAAGGCCACGCGGTCGTCGTTCCGCAGTTGGGTTAGCCGTTCCCAGCCCTTGCTCCAAGCCGCCTGCGCGACCTCTTCGGCCCGGTCGCGAGATGCTCCGCGGGCTTGAAGGTAGCGAATGGTGTATCCAAATCCACGACGGAATGCGTCGCCATATCCTTCGCTTGTCATCATCTTCCGGTACCTCTCATGGAGAAAATTGCGGTTTCGCGCGGAGCATCCTTATCGATGCTTCTCCGGGCAGGCGGAGGTATTTAGAGTCGGCCGACCAGGAACAGCACGACCAGCACGGCCAGAACGATCCCCAATCCTCCGCTCGGCATGTAACCCCAATCGCGGCTATGCGACCACCTGGGTAACGCTCCGAAAAGCGCGAGAATTACCAACACAATCAAAATCGTTCCGAGCATTTCAAATCTCTCCGTTCCGCTTGCCTTGCGCCCCTGCATACCCTCGCGGCGCCATCTCACGCCGATGAGATTCGGATTCACACTGGCAGTTGAATGACCAAATCGAGGATTTCGGCGAATCCGAGCGACGCCGGGCGACGATTGATCGAATGAGATCTCCTAATTGGCAACGTGTTTTCGGCGCCCCGCTGCCAGATCGCGGACCTCGTTTGGCGTAATCTGCGATGCAAATGGAAGGCAGAATAGCGCCTGAGGACCCTGACCGCACCTCGTCAGTTGACCGCGGGCGGTCACATGGCTTGCGCGACGTGGGCTGAAAACGGTCGCGGCAGAGGGTCCCCGGCGTATAGGTGCAACAAATGCCGTCAATGGCTAGCCCCGTGCACAGTCAACTGTGTCGGCGAGAGCCCTTCACTGGGAAGACCTGGCCGGCTGAAGAGGTCCAATATGCGTATGTTTCTAACGGCTGCCCTGGCGCTTGTGCCGATGGTGGCCCCCCTGCTCGCGAAAGATAAAGAACCGGCAAAGAGGCTTGACGAGGCGGCTGCGGTTTTCTCCGAGATCATGGCGGCGCCTGACAAAGGCATCCCGCAAGACATGCTGAGCAATGCTCACTGCATCGTCATCGTCCCCAATCTTAAGACCGGCGCGTTCCTCGTCGGCGGCAAATACGGAAAAGGCTACATCTCCTGCCGCAGCAAAGGCCATGCAGGCTGGTCCGCGCCCGGCACGGTCCGCATTGAAGGCGGCAGCGTCGGTTTCCAGATCGGCGGATCGTCGACCGATCTCATCATGCTCGTCATGAATGAGCGCGGCGCTAACAAACTACTGGAGAGCAAGTTCACGCTGGGCGGAGAAGGTTCCGTTGCCGCCGGTCCCGTGGGCCGCACCGCAACCGCGCAGACCGACGCGCAAATGCATGCCGAGATTCTTTCGTGGTCGCGCTCTCAAGGTCTGTTTGCGGGCCTCGCGCTCGAAGGCGCGACGCTGCGGCAGGATCTGGACGACAACACCGCAATTTACGGAAAACCGCTCCATAATCGCCAGATCGTGACGACCGGGGTTCGTGTGCCTAAGTCGGCGATGCGCCTCATCAACGTCCTCAACAAGTATTCGGCGCATGAAGAGAAGAGTTCCGGTTCGGGCCGCTAGGCCGGCTGGAAATCCAAGCATGATGCAACTCAAACTGGCAACGGCGGCGATCCTCGTCACCTGCGGTGCCTTATCCGCGCAAACTCCGGACGAAAATGCGGCTCGTATGGCGGCAGGATCCACCCCGATCTATCGGGTCAGTGTGACCGCGCGGACGGCGAAGGCGGTGAACTACCGCCACCGCGGCGGCGCGACGAAAATTAACTTCGCCGGCACTGACTTGCTGCCGAGGGCGCATGGCGAAGCGAAGGTAGAAAGCAAACAGGGCTACATCGAAATCGAAGTCGAATTCGACAACCTGGAGCCGGCAACCAAGAATGGCGCGGAATATCTCACCTACGTGTTGTGGGCGATCACGCCGGAGGGCCGCACCTCAAACCTTGGCGAGATCCTGCTCAATGGAACCCGCGCCAAAGTTGACGTCACGACCGAACTACAAGTGTTCGCACTCGTCGTAACGGCTGAACCATATTATGCCGTGAGCCGGCCCAGCGACCTGATCGTGATGGAAAACGTCATTCGCCCCGATACGCGGGGGAAGATCGAAGAGGTTGACGCCAAATACGAGCTCTTGAAGCGCGGTCAGTATGAGCACCTCGCCAATCCGTTGGCGCTCAAGCTCGACAAAAAGCAGCCGTTAGAGCTGTTTGAAGCACGCAACGCCGTGCAGATCGCACGCTCCATGGGCGCCGATAAATACGCCACGGAAACGTTTCTGAAGGCGGAGAAGACCTTGTCCGAGGCCGAAGCCTATCAGAACCGGAACGCGGGCAAGAAACCGGTGACCATGACCGCACGCGCGGCCGTCCAGACCGCCGAAGACGCGCGCGCGATCGCTGTAAAACGCCAGGAAGAAATGGCGCTCACCGCGGAGCGCCAGCAGTCCATCGACCGCGAGAACCGCGCCAACAGCGACCGCGCCTCCGCACAAGCCGAAGCCGATCGGGTCACGCGGGACGCCGAAGCGGCACGGCTCAGAGCTCAAGCCGATTCTGAACGGATGATGCGCGAGAAGAACGAGCAGTCCGCCGCCGCGTCAGCGGAAGCGGATCGCATGAAGCGCGAGAGCGACGCCAAACTCGCCGCAGCCGCGAACGATGCGGATCGGATGCGCCTTGAGAACGAGGCGCGTGTGAACGCAGCCAAGGCAGAGGCGGATCGCATGAAGCTCGACAGCGAGGCCAAGCTCGCGTCCGCCCGAGCGGAAGCGGATCGCATGAAGCTCGACAACGACGCCAAGCTCGCGTCGGCCAGCGCCGAAGCAGATCGCCTGCGGCGCGAGAACGACGCCCAGAGGTCGGCCAACCAGGCTGAACTGGATGGCATCGCCAGGCAGAAGGCGCAATTGGAGGCCGATAAGGCCGAACTGCGAGTCCAGTTGCTGAAGCAGTTCAACGCGATCCTTGAGACGCGCGATACCGCGCGAGGCCTCATCGTGAATATGTCCGACGTTCTCTTCGACACCGGCAAGTATTCGTTGCGGCCGGCAGCTCGCGAGAAACTGGCCAAAGTAGCCGGTATCGTCTCCGGTCATCCCGGACTGCGGCTGGACGTCGAGGGCCACACGGATAGCGTCGGAGGAGACAGCTATAACCAGACTCTTTCGGAGCGCCGTGGCGAATCCGTCCGCGACTATCTGACCGGCCAGGGCATGGCCGCAGCTTCGGTTTCTTCGAAGGGATTTGGCGAAACCAAGCCTGTCGCTTCGAACGATACCGCGGCCGGCCGTCAACAGAACCGGCGTGTAGAACTCGTGATTTCGGGCGAAGCGATCGGCGGAGAGATCCGCGTCCCGATCGCTGCCCGGTAGTTCCTGGCAAGTCGTAATGCCGGAGGGCCGGGCAAGGGCTTCCCGGCCCGATTCTTTTTGTCTCGGTATATACCGAGAAAGGGTCATCAAATGGAAAAGGGCGGCTACGCGGGGTCGATCCGGTGTTCTACGGGCCGGAATGCCGCGATGGTATCGGTAGTGACATTGACCCTTTTCGTTGGGGTGACCCCGGCCCGGGCTGCGGACCTTTCTAGATACCGCGACTTTCAGCTTGGATCCGGCCTGCAAACGGTCGAAAAGCAGACCGGTTCCGCGGCCAAGACGATTCATCGCCGTCCTGCACTTATCCAGGAAATCGATTGGCGCCCCCAACTGGTCCGATCCGTATCCCAGTCGGAGCCTGCCAAGGACCTGAGCTTCGGCTTCTACAACGGCGCACTGTACCGGATCGTCGTGAATTACGATCGCTACCAGATCGACGGAATGACGGCGACCGACCTCATCGAGGCAATCTCGTCGACTTACGGCCCGGTAGAGAAACCCGCGCCTTCACTCACAACGGGTCCCCAATCGTACGGCAACGAGGAAGAGGTCCTAGGACGCTGGCAGGACGGGAACTTTCGCTTCGAACTCATTCGCTCCTCTTACGGACCGAGCTATAAGCTTGTCGGCGTGCAGAAGCAGCTCAATGACGCGGCAAAAGTGGCCGCCGGTGAGGCAGTCCGCCTTGAAGAGGCGGACGCTCCCCGACGCGAGGCGGCACTGAAAGCAAAGGAAGACGACGCTGCGAAGGAAGCGCTGGAGAAGGCGCGGCTCGCCAACAAGGCGAAATTCCGGCCTTAACCGAAGGCACAGTCCACTTAGCGGTTCCATCCCTCCGCTGCGATCGGTGCCGGAAGGCTTCTTCCATTTCTTCAGCCGGTCAACGATCGCTGTCACAGGGTTGCCGAGCCGGTGAACTATTGAGACGCTGGAATTGAAAGGCCACTAATGAAGATTCAAGTCAATAGCGATAAGACCATTGCCGTCGACGCCAGCCTTACGCGGTTTGTGGAACGCGAAGTGACTCGCGTGCTGGATCGGTTCGCGAGGAAGATCACGCGAGTGGAGATCCATCTGAGCGACGTCGACAACCGCAAGACAGGCCAAGCCGACAAGCGCTGTCTTGTTGAGGCCCGCCCCGCCGGAGCCCGTCCTCGAACCGCGAGCGCGAAAACAACGACGATGGCGTCCGCGGTCGTCGAGGCGTTGGGCAAAATGCAGCGGTCGCTGGCCACTTTCTACGGCCGGAACGGACGGGCCGCGTCGACGCCCCTTTCGAGAACGGCAAACCCGCCCGCGAAGAAGACGATGGCTAAGAAGGCCGTAGCCAAGAAGAGTCCGAAGACCGCGACAGCGGCGAAGACGACCCCTTCGCCTGAGCCTGCAGAGACCAATTCAAGAAGCGCCAAGAAGAAGCGGATCTACCAGGCCCGCCGAAAAGCGTGGCCCGCAAGGTAGTGCGGAAGGATCCGTAATGCGTTGACGGCGAGAGGCCCATCTCAACTGACGAGGTGGGTAGCCCGAACCGTCCAGGCGATTTAGAGGCCCGACAGGTGCAATAACTCTGATCGGGTCACTCAGCCGGGCCGGAACCGTAATCGGTCCTCGGGTGCGATGGGCTTGTCGCTACCGTTCTGCGCGCTGCCGCGATCGCCGCAAGGTAGAGGATCATGCTGAAGAGGATCAGACCGGCGGCACACCAGAATACGGCCTCAAGATTTCCCGGACGCACGAAGAACGAACAAATCAGCAGTAGGGGGAATCGAGTAGGCCCTCAGCACTCTAGAGAGGCATACCAGGAAGTAGCCACTTCGAGACCTTCTCGTGACTGGTTGAGGCTGACTCGCCGTCGGGCAGGGCTTCAGGTGTTATTCAGGCACCGGCAACCGAGGCCCCAGCGCCCGGCCTTTTCTTTTTCAAATTTCCTGGCGAATGAAGTAGACGACTCGCGTTGCGCTCCTTGGCGTGCCGCTGACGTGTCACGATGCGGAATGGGCGTTTCTAGCGGAATTTGGGCGACATCTCTTGGCCCAAGATCGAATTAGTTCGGATCACGCAACCTCGTTCTCTCCGCGCCATACTTCCTTCTCCACACCTTTATACTGAAGAACGGCGTCTAATCACTATGCTGTTCAGAAACCTCCTTTCCGCGTTGGCGTTCGTGTCTCTTGTCTCTGCCCAGGCGCTGCCGCCCGGTATCACGAAAGGCGCCTCCGTCGAGGGCATCACGGAGTACAAGCTCGCCAACGGCTTGCAGGTCCTGCTCTTCCCCGACAACTCCAAGCCCACCGTTACGGTCAACGTCACCTACCTGGTCGGCTCGCGTCACGAGAGCTACGGCGAAACCGGCATGGCGCATCTGCTGGAGCACATGGTCTTCAAGCCGACCTCCCACCGCGGCGACATCAAGAAGGAATTGAACGACCATGGGGCGCTGTACAACGGCTCCACTGCTTGGGACCGCACCAACTACTTCGAACGCCTTCAGGCCAGCGACGAGAACCTCAAATGGGCCCTCGAAATGGAAGCGGACCGCATGGTCAACTCCAACATCGCCAAGAAGGATCTCGACAGCGAAATGACGGTCGTCCGCAATGAGTTTGAAAGTGGCGAGAACAGCGTTGGCCGAGTCCTGCTGTTCCGGACCTTGGCGACCGCCTACCTTTGGCACAACTACGGCAAAGTGCCGATTGGTGAGCGCAGCGACATCGAGAATGTGCCGATCGATCGCCTGCAGGCGTTCTATCGCACTTACTACCAACCCGACAATGCGGTGCTCGTCATCGGCGGCAACTTCAATGAGGGCGAAGCGCTGGAGATGGTCGCCAGGCGTTTCGGCGCGCTGCCCCGGCCCGCGCGCAAGCTGCCCGCGCTTTACACGAGCGAGCCGACCCAGGACGGCGAACGCAGCGTCGTGCTGCGGCGCGCAGGCGACACGCAGATGATCGGGACGCTGTACAGAGTGCCTTCCGGAGGGCACGAGGACTACCCTGCAGTAGACGTGCTGGTGCACATCCTGGCTAC
>JBDTTK010000200.1:0-7220 GCA_039930685.1 Bryobacteraceae bacterium
CCGCCGACAGGTTGCTCATGGCGCGCTGGAACACTTCGAGCTGATCGGGGTGTTCGGCCATCATGGCGAAGGTGCTCTTGCCGTACGCCTTGGTGACGCCGTCTTCGCCGGTGAGGAGGCAATGGTCGAGATTCGCGACGGCGCTCGTCGCCCACCCGTCCCCGGACGTCCAGGCGAGATAGCGTAAAGATCCCGGCGCGCCCGTACGCAGGAGATCACTTACCGGAGTCAATCCGAACGAACGGCCATCCTGTGCGAACACGCCGACGCTCGCGAGCATGCGCAGGACGCGATAGAGAGACGGCGCGTGGACGCCCGACGCTGCGGCGATGTCCTCGGCGGACCGGAGTTCGGCCGTCATATGGTCGGCGACGCCGAGGCGGGCGAGAGCAGACAGGCAGTAGGCGATGTGCTTGCCGTTTAGCAGTTGCATCATCACCGCCGGCGGTGGCGGCGCGGAAGTCGCGGATTGGCTCATTGGCTTACGGTCGTCCTTTTCGGCTCAGTCTCGATTGGTTGAAACGGGACCACTGGATTGTAGCCGTTTGGCAGTTGGCCCGCATGATAGGGTTGGGCGATGCCAACGGAACCAGCGCCAAAGCTTCTCGACCGCTGGCTGCCCGAGTGGCAGTTCGACGAGCGGCATTCGATCGAAATTCGAGCGAGCGAAGCGGCGATTGGAGAAGTGTTGCGGAGCTTGACACCGGGCGAGATTCCGCTCGTTCGGGTTTTGATGTGGCTGCGGCAGCCGTTCGCGCGGCCGTCGAGCAGGGCACCGAAGCCGATCCTCGAAGCCGCGCAGAGTGGCTTATTCGTCCTGCTCGACGACACGCCAGGGGAACTGGTGATGGGGCTGGCCGGCAGGTTCTGGACGCCGTCCGGTGTGCGTGTCGCACTGTCCTCGCCGCAGGCGTTCACGGAATTTGAGCGACTGGGCTTTGCGAAGGCGGCTGTTAATTTTCGAATTGAGCCGATCGGCGACAGATTCCGCCTGACAACGGAGACGCGAATCCTTACCTATGGAACAGCGGCTCAGATCAAGTTCGGGTTGTATTGGTGGCTCGCGGTGCGGTGGGGCAGCGGGTGGATCCGGATGTTGTGGTTGCGGGCGATCCGGCGGAAGGCGGTAGGGGAGCCGGCCGCGTAGAGGCCGCCGGTTGCGGCGGCCCCTTTTTAAGGCAGCGAAGCTACTTGATCTTGTACTCGGTCTCGGAGATCTTTTCACGATGGGCGTCATGGCAGGAGCGGCAACTTCCGCCGATCACGCGTCCGGCGGCCTGCATGGCGGCGGTGTCGTTGGCTGCGGCAGCCTTCACAAGGCTTTCGGTTCCCGCAACGAGGTTGGCTGAGCTCTTGCCGGCCACTTCCGACTTCTTGGACCAAATCGCCTCAACCTGCTTGGCGAGTTCGGCGAGGTGTTTGGCATTGGCTTCGACGTCGACGCCCTTACGGATCTTGCCGTTGGTGTCGTTGACATCTTTCATCATCTTGACGTGCTCGGGCGTCGGATCTTCAGACGCGAGCAGAAACGGAGTTGCGGCGATGCAAACAGCGAGAGACAGGCGAAGCAGAGACATAGGTTTCATATCGTAGCATTGGCCGATGCACTCCGGAAACAGCGGGCATGCATCGCTGAACACCCGGCGGGTGACGGTACTACACTTGAGGAATGCGCGACCAGATGATCTCGACGGCGGCGCCTTCCAAGTTTCGGCTGGCAAGACGCAATACGATGGCATTCCCGCGCGAGTTGCGATCCGCGATACCCGAGTTGCACGATGGCCGTGTTCTTGAACTCGACTCGATTGAGGGACATGCGGCGGATGTGGTTCTTCGGGGACCGGAGGTGCAATTGAAGTTCCTTGTTAAGGAGACCGGCCAACTCAAAGGCGAGTTTGAAGTGCTGATGAATCTTCAGCCGGAAGCGGCACACGCATTGGCCGCCACGCTTTCTGAATTGGCGAAGCTAGCCGAAGAGCCAAGCCGGCCTCAATAGGAGCGGGCGGAGGTGCGGTTGACACGCTCCGTCCATTCCGCTATATTTCTTGAAGTACTGATCTATCAAGGGGTTGTCCCACTTCGAAACAACCTGGCGATCGGATTTCCTGGAGCCTTCCACAATGCCAAGCGGCGCGGACGACCCGAAACTCGCACACCAGGCAGCAGCGCCTTCTGCTTCGAGTGGAGGCAAGCTGCCCGGCCGACCGTCCATGCCTGCACCCGGCGAACATCCAATGCCAGGCGCTCCCATTCCTGGCGCTCCGTTGGCGGAAGGCGAGTATTCCGGGCCGACGGATGCTGACTTCGAGGCAATGGAGGCAGCAACTTACGAAGATGAGGAGATGGTCCATCTCCTTGAGGACTATAGCCACCTTGCGCCGCCTTCCGAGGGTGAACTGCTCCAGGGGCATGTTCTCAAAATTACTCAGAACGAAGTAATCGTCGATTTCGGATACAAGACCGAGGGTTACGTTCCTCTGGCGCAGTTGCAGCAACCGGACGGATCCATTAGCGTTCAGCCTGGCGATGCGATCGATGTCATGATCGACCGGCATGGTCCACATATCGAAGGATATGTAACGCTTTCCTACGATCGGGCGAGCCGGGTCCGCATATGGGACACGCTGGAACAGGCGTTCCGCGAGCAACTGGTGGTCTCGGGCCGGGTCACGGAGCGTACCAAAGGCGGATTGATGGTCGATGTCGGGGTATCGGCCTTCATGCCGGCCTCGCAGATCGATGTGCGTCCGGTGTTCCACTTGGATTCGATGGTGGGACAAGATGTTCCGGTCAAGATCGTAAAGCTGAACCGGCGGCGCGGCAACGTGGTCGTGTCGCGGAAAGCGGCGGTCGAGCAGGATGTTACCGCGCGAAAGACGAACGCCCTTGAACATATTGAAGAAGGCGGCGTCGTCACCGGGATCGTCAAGAATCTGACCGAGTATGGCGCATTTATCGACCTGGGCGGGATTGACGGGCTGCTGCACGTCAGCGACGTTTCGCATGGACGCGTGAACCATCCGTCAGAAGTGTTGCACGTCGGACAGGAAATTTCGGTCCGCGTATTGAAGTTCGATAAGGCCAAAGAACGTATTTCGCTGGGTCTGAAGCAGTTGCTGCCGGATCCGTGGGAAACGGTCATTGAGCGGTATCCGCCGGGGAGCAAGATCATCGGCCGCGTGATGAGCGTGACCGACTACGGCGCATTCGTCGAACTGGAGCCGGGCGTCGAAGGGCTGGTTCACATCTCCGAGATGACCTGGAGCCGCCGGATGAAGCATCCGACGAAGGTGGTCAAGGCCGGGGATCAGGTGGAGGCCGTAGTCCTCGAAGTGAAATCCAAGGACCGCCGCGTCTCGCTGGGCATCAAGCAATTGGAGCCCGATCCGTGGACCACGGTCGCGGAGCGCTACTCGATCAGCAGCGTGGTTGAGGGCAGAGTCCGCAAGCTGGCTGATTTCGGGGCGTTTATCGAGATCGAAGAAGGCGTGGATGGATTGGTGCATGTTTCGGACATGTCGTGGACCAAGCGCATCAAGCATCCGTCCGAAGCGGTGAAGAAGGGGCAGATGGTGCAGGCGGTGATTCTCAACATCGACGCCAACAACCGCCGCCTGTCTCTGGGCGTCAAACAGTTGCAACCCGACGCCTGGGAGAGTTTCTTCCGCACGCATCAAGTGGGCGATCTTGTGCGGGGCCGTGTCGCACGGTCGGCCGCATTCGGAATGTTTGTGGAACTTGCGCCCGGCGTCGAGGCGCTATGCCATCGGTCGGAGATTCCGTCGATGGGCGCTCCGGCCGAGGGCGAGACGCCTTTGCCGATCGGCGAAGAATACGATTTTAAGATCATCAAGCTGAGCGAGAACGAAAAGAAGATCGGACTCAGCCTGCGAGCCGTCGCCGATGACGAGGAGCGGACCCGCCTGGAGGATTACCAACGCCAGGCTGCCGCCGCCACGACGACGATTGAAGAAGCATTGAACCTACGAGGAAAAGGGGAAGGCCGCTAATGACCAAAGCCGAATTGATTGAAGAGGTATCCCGCGTCGTCGAGATGACGCGTAAAGATTCGGAAGTGATCGTCGAGGCCATTTTCGACAGCGTCGTCCGCGCACTGCGGACGGGAGACAAGATCGAAATCCGCGGATTTGGCAGCTTCCGTACGCGCCAACGTCAACCGCGCATTGGCCGGAATCCGAAGACGGGCGCGCGCGTCGAAGTGCCGTCGAAGCGGATTCCCTACTTTAAGCCCAGCAAAGAATTGAAGGATCTCGTGAACAAGGACGGCGCCGGTGTGGCGGCGGCTCCGGCCGAGCCCGCGGCACCTGCACCCGCGGCTCCGCCGACGGTGTAGCCGCGCACGAAGACTCCTGAATCAGCCCGCGCCTCCGCGGTGTCAGCCGAAAGGGGGCGCATTTTGTTTGGCGATTCCAGCCTGAATGGATCACCTTTTCAGCCCGTGGAGATTCCGCTATGTGTCAGCGGAAAAACAGGAGGAGGGCTGCGTTTTCTGTATCAAAGGCGCGGCCGCTTCAGCCGCACAGGATGCGAATCACTTCGTCTTAGAGCGCGGCGAATTCTGCTTTGCTCTGCTCAACATCTATCCCTACACCGGCGGACATCTGATGATCGCGCCATACGCGCACGTGGCGACGCTCGAGGAATGCGGCGCGGAGCCGCTTGCGGAGATGATGCGCATGATCCAGCGGTTTGAGGCGGCGATCCGGCGCGCCTACAAGCCGGGCGGAATCAACATCGGCATGAACATCGGCGCTGCTGCGGGAGCCGGCGTAGCTGGACACATCCACATGCACATGCTGCCCCGGTGGTTCGGCGACGTCAACTTCATGACGACGGTCGCGGAAACGCGGGTCATTCCGGAAGATCTGACGGAGACGTACGCGAAGCTGAAAGCGGCGCTGAGCGGCGCATAGCTAGCGAGCGTCTCACGGCGCTACCTCGGCCGCTCCCTTGCGGTCGCGGGTCGAAGCTGCTTTACGCGCTAGTTCGATTTGCGCTGCATTTCCTTCGGAGCGCGTTGGCGGTCGTGCCCCTCGACGGTCACTTTCCATTCGAGCGGAATCGTCTCGGGGATATAGCAGACCTTGTCGTCGCACGCCTGATAGCGCAACGAGCCCTTGATTACGAGCTCGCCTTCGGTGGAAAGAAGCGGCTTCAACTTGCCATCCGGCGCTATGGTGATCTCGCGAACGAGGCGGAACGGCTTGTCATAGACGAGCGCGGTTTCTTTGATCGCCTTCAAGCGGAGCTTTTTCGATTTGGGATACACGGCGTCGTGTACCATGCCGGCTGCGCCGTCGACGGTGAAATCGATGGGGATGTAGCCTTCCACTCCGGGGGCGTAGACGTGCATCTTCTTCTTGAGCTCAATGTCCAGCACCAACGCGATGCGTTCGCCGCCCCGGACCACGGTTTCGCTGGCCGAAGACGAGACGCGCAGGTGACGGGTCTCTTTGGTGGTGTGCGTTGTCCCGATCTCCGTCCCGAACTCCTTAATAAGGATGTCGGAGGTAGTGAATCGCTGCGTGTAGTCCTGTTCGAAGTACTTGGCGGTGACTACGCCGTTGGTGTCCAACAAGAAGGTCCCCGGATGAGGGATCCCGAAGAACAGGCCTTTCGGCGCGGCTTCATTCAAAATTCCAAACTCGCGGATGATCTTTGAATCGGGATCCGACAGCAGCGGGAAGTTGATCTTGCGGCGAGTGGAGAAGTTTTTGAGAACTGCAACGGAATCGTAACTGATTGCCGCCAGTCCCAGGCCTTGCGAACGGAGCTTCTCGCGATTGTGTTCCAGCTCCACGAGCTGCGTTTTGCAGTACGGTCACCAGTCGGCGGAGCGGAAGAAAACCAGCATCGTCCCCTTTGGTCCGGCGACGGAGGCGAGGTTTCTGTCGACGCCGTCCTGATCGAGTGCCTGGAAGGCGGGCACACGGGATCCGACGGCGGGTCCGGGAGCGGTGTACTGAGCGGACAAAATGGCCGCGGCGAAAATCATAGGGAGGAAGCGCATGAGGGTAAGAGTGAAATCACGTCTCAGATTCATTCTATTCCTGCCAACGCAACTTGTGAGCAGGCGATCATCCATTGGCGTCCGGCAATCGTACTGTAACTCTGTGGGGATGACGCAATGTTAATAACCCCGTACTAAGGATTGCGGGATACTAGCATGATAGTTTAGGAAGAGGCGGCTATCTGGTATGATGCGAAGGCGAAGGATCAAGCCATCGCAATGAACGTGGAGACGTTCGGTGTCTGAGGCGTCTGGTGGATAAATCTAAGGTGCCCCTAGTTCCGAAGTAGGTAAGATCTCCACGTGCAAGCCCCAAGTTGACTGCATTGCTGGAAGTACTAGAACCCGGTACAATCGGGTCGTTAGATAGCTGTTGGAGGGTGCATGCAAGTGAGTATCGCAGACAAAGAGAGTGCTGAGACACTAAGCGAGACCTCGCGCAGTGAGGGTACGAACACTGCCGGCAACACGGAAACGAGCAAGAAAATGATACGCATCTTGATCGCGGATGATCATCCGATCGTTCGGGACGGTCTCAAGAAGTTGCTCGCCCTCGAAGAGGATTTCGATATTGTCGGAGAAGCGGGCGATGGCCGGGAAGTGCTCGATCGGGTTACCGAGTTGGATCCCGACGTACTCCTTCTTGACTTACGGATGCCGAACCTGGATGGGTTGAGCGCCCTGCAAGCGCTGCAAACCGCGAACAAACGGGTCAAGGTGATTGTCCTGACGGCTTCCGAAGACAAGAACGAATTCGTGCAAGCCATGAAGCTCGGCTGTTCCGGAATCGTTCTGAAACAGACGGCGCCGGAACTGATCGTCAAGAGCATCCGGAAGGTGTACGCGGGCGAAATCTGGTTGGACTCGCACACCACGGCGGCGGTCATGCGGCAGTTCTCGACAAACGCGGATGGCAGCGTCAACCAAGGCTCAGGCAAGGGCGGACGCGAGCGCAATCCGTTGTCGGCTCGCGAGCGCGAGATCGTAGCCCTCGTCGCACAAGGCTACAAGAACAAGGAAATGGCCGAGAAGATGTTCATCAGCGAGCAGACCGTGAAGAACCATCTGCACAACATCTTCGACAAACTCGGCGTGTCGGACCGGCTGGAATTGGCGCTGTACGCCATTCACAAAGGCCTCCATCTGTCGGGCGAGCGATAAGCGTCCAGCGGATTCCAAACGAGTAGCG
>JBDTTK010000201.1:0-7208 GCA_039930685.1 Bryobacteraceae bacterium
ATCTCAACGGAATGTCCAGGTTCTCGTAGACGGTGAGCGCATCGAGCAGGTGATAGCTCTGGAAGACGAAGCCGAAGTACTTCTTGTAGAGTTCGCCGCGGTCTTTCTTGCTCATCTTGTGGACGGCGATGTCGTTGAAGAAATACTCGCCGGTCCAACTGGAATCGTGCATTCCGAGCAGGTGCAGGAGAGTAGATTTGCCGGCGCCGGACGGTCCCATGATGGAGACGAACTCGCCCTCTTTAATGTCGACGTTGATCCGCCGCAGCACAAAGGTCTTGGTCGGCCCGTGCTCAAAATACTTTTCAATGTTGCGAAGCGAAATTAGCATGTGAACTTTCGAGTGTAACTCTAGTATCCGCGGAAGACGTTCTCCGCTATTCCTGGCGCAAAGCGATCATCGGGTCGACGCGCGTCGCGCGGCGCGCAGGCAGCCAGCAAGCGGCGAGCATGACCGTGCCAAGCAGGGCGGCGACGCCCACGAATACCCAGGGATCGCGCGTACTGACTCCATAGAGCAGGCTCTCCAGCCAGCGGGTAACGGCGAGTCCGCCGGCGACGCCGACGCCGAGCCCGATGAGGGCGAGGGTCATCCCTTGGCGGAGGGTCAGTGAGAGGACGTCGGCGGGGGAAGCGCCGAGGGCCATGCGGATGCCGATTTCGGGCGTACTTTGCGCGACGTGGTACGACATGACGCCGTACAGTCCGACGGCCGCGAGGACGACGGCGAGCGCGGCGAACATGCCGACGAGCAACAGCGGAAACCGGCGCGGCGCGGTGTTCTCTTCGACGGCTTCAGAGCCGGTCTGCGGGCGATGCATGGGCAGCTCGGGGTCAATCGAGGCGAGCTGCTTGCGCGCGGCTTCAATGAAGCTGGCGGGGTCGCCGGCCGTGCGGATCGCAAAGGAGGCGTCGCGCTCGGCGCGGCCGCCGCGGCCGATGGTTTGTACGAGCGGCATGTAGATGGCGGACAGAGCAGCCTGATCGAGGCCTTCCTGCTTGACGTCGCCGACAATGCCGACGATCGTGAGCCAGGGTGAGGTGCTTTGCGGCGAACCCCATTTCAAGCGGCGTCCGAGGGCGTTCTCGTTCGGCCAAAACTTCTTCGCCATGGTTTCGTTAATAATGACGGTGAGCGGCGCGCCGTCGCCATCCAGAGGACCCAGATAGCGTCCGGCGCGAAGGGGGATGCCAAGCGTGCGGAAATAGTCGCCGTCGACGAGCGTATTGCGGGCAAGGGTGCGGCCCCATTTGCCCGAGGCGACGCCTTCCGGGGAAAACATGATCATCAGCGAGGGGTGCATCGGAAGCGATGTGGCCGCGGCTGCGTTGGTGACGCCGGGCAAGGCGGCAAGGGCTTCAACGGTGCGGCGATAGAAGGCGCGAACTTCGGGGCTTTTTTCGTATCGCGCGTCGGGCAGCGAAGTCGAGAATGTCAGGAGGCCGGCGCGCACGAAGCCGGGCTCGACGGCGGTAACGCGGGCGAAGCTCTTGATGAGCAGTCCGGCGGCAGCGAGGAGGATCAACGAGAGGGCGACCTCACCGATGATCAGCGCCGGGCGAAGGCGTCCGCGCCGCGAACTGGCGGAGCGGCCACCGTCCTTCAATCCCTCGTTGACGCTCGCGCGGATGGAGAGCATGGCGGGAGCGAGTCCAAAGAGGAGTCCAGTGAGGAGCGACGCGGCAGCGGTGAAGCCAAGCACCAGCGGGTCGATACTTGCTTCGTCGAGGCGCGGGATGTCCGCTGGAGCGAGCCATACGATCAATTGCAGACCCCAAGACGCGAGCAGGACACCCGCGGCGCCTCCGGCGAACGCGAGAATCAGGCTTTCCGTAAGCGCCTGACGGACCAGCCGCGCACGGGACGCGCCGAGCGCGGAGCGGATCGCCATCTCGCGGCGGCGTCCAGCGGCCCTGACCAGCAGCAGGTTTGCGACGTTCGCGCATCCGATCAGTAGCACCATACTGACGGCGGCCAGCAGGATCCATATCGGCGTACGGATAGGCCCAAAGACTTCCTCTTCGAACGCCGTCGCGGTACCGCGAATCGTAAAGAGCTTCTGCACGTCCTTGGGGTAAAGGCCGTGGATGAATTGCGCGATGCGGTCGGCGTCGGACGCGGCTTGGGCCAGAGTAATCGCGGGTTTGAGCCGCGCGATCAGATAGGTGTTGAACGAATCGCCGCGATTCTGAAGCTGCTCGGGAGTGAATGCGGCGGGTATCCACAGTTCGGCGCCGCTCCAGCGCGCCATGTTGCGCAGCGGGAACTCGAAGCCTTTGGGCATGATGCCGATCACGGTGTGCGGGACACTGTTCAACTGGATCTGGCGTCCAATGACGGCGGGGTCGCCATGGAAGCGCGCTTGCCATGCGTCGTAGGAGAGGACGGTCACGCGGTTCGCGCCAGGCTGATCGTCCGCTTCGCTGTAGACGCGCCCCAACGCGGGCGTTACGCCAAGGACCGGAAAGAGGGTCCAGGAGGCGCGCGCAGCGCCGACGCGGTCGGGGCGGGCGTCGGCGCTGAGCGAGGAGACGAGATTGAGGTTCTCGGGCCAGAAGGCGGCGACTTCCTCAAGGGTTTTGTTCTCGCGGCGGAAATCGAAGAAGTCGGGTTGCGAAACGGAGGTGTTTTTCGGGCCGAAGACCGGGATCTTCTCCCAGAGAAGGACGAGCCGCGACGGGTCGCGGAAGGGCAGGGGCCGGAGGAGGACGGCGTTGGCGACGCTGAAGATGGCGGTATTTGCTCCGATTCCGAGAGCAAGGACGGCGAGCGCGGACGCGGTAAAGCCCGGCGAGCGGCGGAAGCCGCGCAAGGCTTGCAGGATGTCTTGCTTCATTGGTCCCCCCTTCGTTAGACGCGCCGGATCGATCTCAGTCTTGCCGGAGGGCCACCAATGGGTCCAGTTTGCTCGCTCTCCAGGCAGGCGCAAAGCAGGCCGCGATCATCGCGGTGGCCGTCAGCCCGCAGACGACGAGATACGTGGCCGGATCGTTGGCCTTCACACCAAAGAGGAAAGTCTCGATGGTCCGGTTGACGGCGAAGGAAGCGGCGAGGCCGATCGCGAGTCCGAGGCCGGCAAGTTTCGCTCCCTGGCTGAGGATCATGCGCAGAACGTCGGAGCGGGAGGCGCCGAGAGCCATGCGGATTCCGATTTCGGCGGTCCGCTGTCCGACGAGGTAGGCCATCACGCCGTACACGCCGACCATAGCCAGAAACACCGCAAGCGCGGCGAACACTCCGAGGAGCGTAGTCCGGAAGCGGGGCATCGAGATTGTGCCACTCAGGGTTTCTTCCACGGTCGAAAATTTGACGGGCACCTCCGCATTCAGTTCGCGGACCTTGCGACGCAGCGTTTCGGAGAGCGAGCCGGTTTCGCCGGAAGTACGCACAACGACGCTGAGCGACGTTGACGGGCCGGGGTGCTGCCGGTAGGGCATATAGATTTCGGGCCACGGCTTGGAAGACGGACCGAACTGGCGGAAATCGGAAACGACGCCGACGATGGTCATCCATTCCGGGCGATCGAGGCCGCAAAGGATTCGGCGTCCAATCGGGTCGACTCCTTGAAACGACTTGGCAACGAGCGCCTCGTTGATCACGGCTACGGGCAAGGCCTCAAACGTGTCCCGCTCGTCGAAGTCGCGGCCCTTCACCAGGCGCAATCCGAGCGTCTTGAAGTAATTCGGGGTAGATGTGCCCATCACCGCTTGCGGCGCGTTCGCCATTCCTTGCTTCATCAACTCCGGGATGGACAATCCAGTGTCGATGGCGTACGACCCATCGGAGCCGACGCGGCCAGGGATCGATCGCGCCGCAGAAACCGACGAAACGCCGGGCAGATTCTCGAGGCGCGGCAACAGGTCGTGATAGAAGGCGGTCGCTCTCTTAAACTCTTCCATTCCGGTTGCGGGGACCGCAGTCTCCATCACGAGCAGGCGTTCGGGCTGAAATCCGACATCCATGGTGGTAAGCGATGCGAAACTGCGGATCAGCAGCCCCGCGCCGGCGACCAGGATGATCGACAGTGCGATCTCCGTCACTACCAGCCCCTGCCGCAGCAAGCCGAATCCACCGGCTGCGACGCCTCGCGCCCCACCCTGCTTGAGCGCGTCGTTGAGGTCGACTCGCGATGAATGGAGCGCTGGAATGAGTCCAAATATCAGCGTCGATCCGACGGATGCGAGGAACGTGAACGCGAGCACCCACCCGTCGACGCGGACCTCATCCAGCCGCGCCAGATTCTTCGGCGCTAAGGCCAGCAGCGCATCCTTGCCCCAGAGCGCCAGTACGACGCCGACGCATCCGGCGAGGACGGACAGGATTACGCTCTCGAGGATCAACTGCCGGACAATCCGGCCGCGGCTCGCGCCGAGCGCGGACCGGATGGCGATCTCGCGGGTGCGTCCCTGGGCCCGGGCGAGCAGCAGGTTGGCGACATTCGCGCACGCGATCAGCAGGACGAGGCTCACCGCGCCCAGCAGGTAGTACAGCGTCTGGCGGACGCCGGCGATCATCTGGTCCTGCAGGCGGAGGACGGAGACTCCCTTGCCTTTGTTCTCGACGTGTTGCTGTTCGATTCGGGCCGCGATGCCGGTCATCTCGGTCTGCGCCTGTTCGATGCTCACGCCGTCTTTGAGCCGCGCGATGGCGCGGTAGTTATGCGCGGTACGGTTCGGATTCTCGTCGTGGTCCGCGGCAGGAATCCAAATGTCGGTCTTTCCCGGATATTGGAAGCCTGGCGGCATGACGCCGACGACGGTGAAGATCCGGCCGTCTGACTTAACGGTCTTGCCCAGCGCATCCGGCCGGCCCCCGAAATTCCGCTGCCAGAATCCGGAACTGATGGTGGCCGCCAACGGGCCGCCCTTGGTTTCTTCCTCTTTGTTGAACCATCGGCCCACGGACGGCTCCGCGCCCATCACCTTGAGGAAGTCCGGCGAAACGATCTCGACGTCGGCATAGTCCGGCTGGGTCCCGGCCATGACGGTCGATTCTCCCCCGGCGTAATAGGCGATCGACTGGAAGACGCTATTCTGCGCCTTCCAGTCATGGAAGTCGGGGCCGGAGACGTTATTGCTGCGCGCTCCGGTCTTTTTCCAGAGATTACCGATGTTGACGATGCGGTCCGACTGCCGGTAGGGCAACGGCTGGAGCACGACGGCGTTGATGACGCTGAAGATTGCCGAGTTTGCCCCGATTCCGAGGGCGAGTACGCCGATCGCCAGCAGCGTGAAGCTCCGGCTCTTGATCAGGGTGCGGATCGCGTATTTGAAATCCATCTTTCTCCTCTAGCTGGCTCCGCTGAGCGGGCCGCGGAATCCCCGCCCTAAGAGGCGGGGCTGAGCGCGACCTTACGGTTGCGCCTCGGGTTGTCGTCAAACTCTATTCCTGCCGCAGGGCGATCAGCGGATCCAGTTGGCTCGCACGCCGAGCCGGAATCAGGCAGGCCGCCAGCACGACCACAATCATCACAGCCGCCACTAGCAAGTACGTCAACGGATCAGTGGCCTTTACTTCAAACAACAAACTCTCGAGCGCGCGATTGACCCCGAAGGCGGCCGCAAAGCCGATGGCCATTCCGAGGGCAGTAAGGCGTGCACCGTGCTGAAGGATCATACCGAGCACATTGCCTTCGGTTGCACCAAGCGCCATCCGAATTCCGATTTCGGCGGTCCGCTGGCTCACGAGGAAAGCCATTACGCCATAGATTCCGGCCATGGCCAGACACAAGGCAAGTCCGGCGAAGATCCCAAGCAGCATCGTCCGGAAGCGCGGTACGGCAATGGTGCCTCCCAGATTTTCTTCCACGGTCGTGAATTTTACCGGCACTTCCGGGTTCAGCTCGCGCGCCTTCCGCCGCAGGGTTTCATTCAAGGTGGATCTGGCCGACGCCGTCCGGACGATGAGACTCATGGAGGAGGAGTAGAACGGGTGCTGCTGGTAGGGCATGTAGATTTCGGGTTGGGGCTTGATTGCAGGTCCGATGTGACGGATATCGGAGACCACGCCGACAATGGTCATGAACTCCTGCCGGTCCATGCCGCATTGGATGCGCCGGCCGATCGGATCCACATCCGGGAACGATTTCCTGGCGAGAGCCTCGTTGATGATCGCGACGGGTCCGGCTTCCCAAGTGTCGCGATCGTCGAAATCCCGGCCGTTCCGCAGTTGCATGCCGAGCGTCTTGAATAACCCCGGCGCCACCGGAAGGAACAGAGCCTGCGGTGTGTTGGCGATGCCCAGTTCCGCGAACGTCTTGCCGCCCTCGAGGAAATATCCGCCGTTCGAACCCACCGTGCCGGGCATGAACGACGTCGCGGAGGCAGCGGTCACGTTCGGCAGGGAGGCGATTTTCGGAATGAGATCGCGATAGAAAACCGTAGCGCGCTTAGCGGACTCCAGATCGCGCGCGGGCACGCTGCTCTGCATGACAACCAGGTGCTCGGGCTGGAAACCCATATCCGTGGAAGTCAGCGTCGCGAAACTTCGGATCAGCAGTCCGGCGGCGGCCACGAGTACGACTGCCAGCGCGATTTCAACGACCACCAAACCCTCGCGCATCCGCCCCGAAGCGCCCCCGATTACGGACCGCGTGCCGCCTTGCTTCAACGCCTCGTTCAGATCGACGCGCGACGCCGTCAGTGCCGGGAAGATGCCGAATAAAAGGCAGGACGCGACGGAAATCGCGAAGGTGAATCCCAAGACCCAGCCGTCCACGCGGACCTCGTCGAGACGCGCCAGACTTTTCGGCGCGAGCGCCAGCAAGGCATCCTTGCCCCATAAGGCGAACAGCGCTCCGACCACTCCGGCGAGTACCGCCAGGACCAAACTTTCCGTGATCAGTTGCCGGACGATTCGGCCGCGGCTCGCGCCGACCGCGGACCGGATGGCGATCTCGCGGGTCCGGCTGCTGGCGCGCGCGAGAAGCAGATTCGCAACATTGGCGCAGGCGATTAGCAGAACCAGGGCGACGGCGGCGACCAGATAGTACAAAGTCTGCCGGATGCTGGCTGTCAGCTGGTCGAGCAAAAGCCACACGGATGCGCTCTTGTTCTTGTTGCTGGCCGGATACTCCTGCTCCAGGCGCGCCGCGATCGCCGACATTTGCGATTGCGCCTCGTCGAGGCTGACTCCGTCCTTCAATCGCGCGATCACGCGGAAGTTATGGCTGCTGCGGCTGGTGGGTTCAGCCAGCACTGCCGCCGAA
>JBDTTK010000202.1:0-7199 GCA_039930685.1 Bryobacteraceae bacterium
GCGATGGAAGAGTACCGGCAGATATTGAATGAGGCCCCGAAAATCAAGCCAGTCGCGGCGGGGGCGCTGTATCATCTGGGCCAGTGCCTGGAAAAGTCCGGCCGCCGGTCGGAAGCAAGAGCGTCCTACCTGGCGGTCCTTAAGGACTACACGGATCAAAGACAGGCAGCCGGCGCGCGGGCGCGTCTGACAAATTTGGACGACACAATCTCCGGGCCGCTGAATCTTTCTTTTGAACAAGGACCGGTCGGAAAGCTGCCGCCCGCCTGGTTCGTTCCGGCGCTGCCGAAAGATGGCGATCAATGGGCCCAGGTCCGCCGGGCTGGATGCATGGAGCGTGGAAAATGCGCCGTGGTTCTGGTTCCGGAAAACGCGCCGACCAATGCCGGAAACTTGATGCAAAGCTTCGCGGCGGCGGCGTATCGCGGAAAGATGATCCGGCTGACGGCGTGGCTGCGGCTCGAGAAGGTCGACGCGGGCGATCGGGCTCAGATGTGGCTGAGTATTGATCGGGCGGACGGGAAAAAGGGGTTCTTCGACAACATGGACAACCGTCCGGTGCGCTCCGCGGAGTGGACGCCGTGTCAGCTCGAAGCGCGGGTCGAGGATGACGCGACCTTCGTGAAGTTCGGTGTGATGTCGATCGGCCGGGGAAGAGTCTGGGTGGACCGCGTTTCGCTCGAAGTCTTGCCGACCGCGCACTCCGCTCGGTCGACTCCGCCGTAGGGCCGGCCGCAATTCAGTTCAACGAATAACGGGAGGTGGGATATGCGACAACTCATCGGGCGGAGCTTTGCCTCGGCCCTTCTGATTCTTTTCGCCGCAAGTTTCGCGGCCGGTCAAGAGGCCGCAAAAGAGAAGAAGTACAAGGACAAGGCCGAATACGATCTGTACAGCGGCGTCACGAAGGACTTCGCTGCGAACGACTACGCCAAAGCGATTGCCGGACTCGACACTTGGACCCAGAAATACCCTGAGACGGACTTCCATAACGAGCGAGCGCTGCTTTACGTGCAGGCGTACTTCGGCGCCGGTCAGGCGGCGAAGGCCATCGACGCGGCCGCGCCGCTGATCGCGGCCGGACCCGCCACGCTCTTTCCGGACCCCGCGACCGTGATCCGACTGCTCTACACGCCGACCGTGGCGATACAGCGGGTCGCGGCGCCAACACCGGAGCAAGAGAAGACCGCCGAATCCGCAGCCCGGCAATTGCTCGCGTTCAACACAATGCCGAAAGGAATGGACGAGGCCGCCTGGCAGAAAGCGCGGAAGGAATTTGAGAAAACCGCCAACGGGTCCTTGCTCTACCTCAAGCTGGTACCGATCATTCAGGCAATGAAAGTGAAGGACTGCAAGACGGCTGAATCGCTATCCACCAAGGCGCTCGATGTGTTTCCAAATAGCGCGCAACTGGCCTGGTACGTTGGCTCCGCCGCATATTGCCAGTACAAAGAAGATCCGTCGAAGGTCCAGTTGGCGATGTTTGAATTTGCGCGCGCCGCCGCGATCGACCCAACCATCGGCATGGCGGATCCGAAATGGCAGCAGAGCACGGTGGAACCGAATCTGAAGACCGTGTATGAGTTCTATCACGGCGAAGACGCGGACGGCTTGAAGCAATTGAAAGAGATAGCCGTAAAGAGCCCGTTGCCGCCGGCCGGATTCGAAATCAAGTCCAAGACGCAGATCGCGCAGGAGAAGCAGCAGCTCTTCGAGAAGGAGCATCCGGAATTGGCGCTGTGGGTCCGAATCAAGGCGGCGCTGGTCGCTCAGAACGGCGAACAGTACTTCGCCTCCGACCTGAAGGGCGCGGCGGTCCCGCAATTGTTGGGCGTGCTCGTCGGCGCAAAACCCGAATGCCGTCCCGACGAACTGCAGATCGCGATCCGGACCACCCCGGACCAAGTGCTGGCGCCGGAGATTGTCCTGAAACTAGACAAGCCGCTCGCCGGAAAACCGGAACTGCAATCGCAGATGCGTTGGGAAGGCGTCGCGACCTCGTTCACCAAGGATCCGTTCACGCTGACGATGGATGTGGATTCGAAGAAAATCGAGGGCCTCGAAACGACGCCGTGCACTCCGGCGAGGAAGGGCGCAAGCAAGTCGGGCCGCCGCTAGGACGGCCTGACTGAAGATCGTCCGCGCAAACCCAAGCGCTGAAAGTGGGCGACAATGGAGCCACAATGAGCTCCATGGGTTGGGTGACTCCCGGGGAGCGGCGTAAGACCAAAGATCTGATTGCCGCCGCGACGCAGGAGACTGCAAACCGGCAGCAGCAGCACGTCCGAGCCGCCCAGGCGAGCGCCGACGCACTTCTCGGCCTCCAGTCTCCGGAAGGCTTCTGGTGCGGCGAACTAACGGCGGATTCGACGCTCGAGTCCGACTACATTCTGCTGCAACTGTGGCTTCATCCAGCGGCCCCGACCGGCAAGTGGAATCCGCCGTCGCGAGTACGAATCGACAAGGCCGTCCGAGCGATACTCGATCGCCAGCAGCCTGACGGCGGCTGGTCGATCTTCCCCGGTGGCGGCGCGGAGGTCAACGCGACGGCGCGCGCGTATACGGCGATGAAGATCGCGGGCGTCGATCCTGCGAGCGAGCCGATGCGGATGGCGCGGGACCGCGTGCTGGCATTGGGCGGCCTGCAGGCCTGCAATAGCTACACGAAACTGAACTTCAGTCTTTTCGGCCTGTATCCGCGCAAACATGTGGCCACGGTTCCACCGGAGATCGTGCTCGCGCCGGGCGATTTGCTGTACGAGATGTCGTCCTGGACGCGGGCGATCATCGTTCCACTTTCGGTGGTCCAGGCGCTCGGCAAAGTAAAGCGTCCGCCGAACGGCATCGAGGTGGACGAGTTGCTTCATCCACACAAGAAGATGTCCGCCGCGCGGCGCGATCCGGTTTCGCTCTTCTTCCAACAAGTCGACCGCGCCATGAAGATCTGGGAGCGCCGCGGCTTCAAGAACATTCGCGCTCGAGCGATTCGCGAGGCCGAACGGTGGATGCTGGAGCGGACGCGGTACACCGATGGGCTCGGCGCGATCTATCCATCCATGATGTACCTGATCATGGCGCTGGATTCTCTCGGATACGCAAAGGATCATCCCGATCTTGTCGACGGCATCCGGCATTTCGAGAACCTGTTGCTCGAGACGGAGACGCGCTTTCAGTTTCAACCCTGCGTCTCGCCCGTGTGGGATTCTGCCATCTGCGCCTATGCGCTGGGTGAACTGGCGGCGTTGGAACCTTCGACGCTGGATCCGCAGAAGCTGACGCGGTGCGCGGACTGGCTGCTCGACAAAGAGGTCCGGCGGAAGGGCGACTGGAGCGTCAAGCGGCCCGATCTCGAACCGTCGGGATGGGCTTTCGAGTTCGCCAACGAATACTACCCGGACATCGACGACACGGCGATGGTGCTGCTGGCATTGAGGCATGCGCGCGCGTCGGACCCCGAGCGTCAGAAGCGGGTGGAGCAGCGCGCGATCCATTGGCTGCTGGGGATGCAGTCACGCGACGGCGGATGGGCCGCCTTCGACGTGGACAATGACTGGGGCCTGCTCAACAAAGTGCCCTTTGCGGATCACAACGCGATGCTCGATCCGGCGTGTCCCGATATCACCGGGCGCGTCCTCGAGGCGCTGGCGAAGTCAGGCCTTGGGCCGGATCATTCCGCTATCCACGAGGCCGTGCAATTCCTCAAACGCACCCAGGAGAGGGATGGCAGTTGGTATGGGCGGTGGGGCGTCAACTATTTGTACGGGACGTTTCTTGCCATCCGCGGGCTGCGCGCGAGCGGCGTGCGGGGCGTGGACGAAACCGTGCGCCGGGGCGCGGAGTTCCTGCGGTCCGCGCAGAATCAGGATGGCGGGTGGGGAGAGAGCTGCGCCAGCTATCGAACCAATCATTTCGTGAATGCAGCGAGTACGCCATCTCAAACGGCATGGGCGCTGCTCGGGCTGGCGGCGGCCGGGCTCGCGGATTCGGTTCCGGTGCAGCGCGGCGTCCAGTGGCTGATCGATCGGCAGAAGCCGGACGGGCGTTGGGATGAGTCGCTGATGACGGGAACGGGCTTCCCGAACGTCTTCTACTTGACCTACCACTTGTACCGCGACTACTTCCCGCTGCTCGCCCTCGCGACGCTCCATCCGGATCGAACCAAGGCGCGAACCGACGCGGCTGCGGCGAGGTAACAAACCGCGAGCCGGACTGCTGCCCGCTCGTGGCCGCCCTGTCCCGATTTCGGACAATCGTCGTAGGCAAGAAGCGGCACTCAAAGGGCTTTTCGTGGCATTCCGAGTGCCATGTAAGTACAACTATGGAATGGCTTGCTGCAGACATTCGCTATGCGTTCCGCGCGCTGATGCGCGCCCCGCTGTTCACAGCCACCGCGATCCTCTCGCTCGCGCTCGGAATTGGAGCCAATTCGGCGATATTTTCGCTGGTGGATCAGGTCATCCTTCGGCCGTTGCCGGTCAAGGATCCCAGTGAGCTGGTCGTCATCAAGTCCCCCGGTCCGCGGACCGGCAGCACCAACTCCGATGAAGCCGGATCGGTTTCTTCGTTCTCGTACCCGTTGTACAAGGACTTGCGCGACCAGAACCAGGCGCTCTCGGGACTGCTCGCGAGTTGGGGCTTCAACGCCAGCCTGGCGATCCAAGGGCAGACAGAGCGAGGCCAGGGAGAGCTGGTTTCCGGCAACTACTTCGAGACGCTTGGAGTGACTCCGGCGATTGGGCGGGTCTTTACGCCGGCCGACGACCTGAAGCCAGGAGCCCATCAGGTGGCGGTGCTCAGCTATTCGTATTGGGCCAATCATCTGGGAGCCAATCCCGCGGTCCTGAACCAATCCATCCTGGTCAATGGCAGCCCGATGACGATTGTCGGCGTGGCGCAGCGCGGGTACGCCGGCGTCGAGATCAGCGCGCCGCCGGACGTCTTCGTTCCGATGATGATGCGCGAGCAGATCGCGATCGGCGCCGCGGGGCTTGCGCTGCGGAACAATCACTGGCTGCACATTCTCGGACGCCTGAGGCCAGGGGTGTCGCGCGCGCAAGCGGCCGCCTCCATGCAGCCGTTGTTCTCGAACATCCTGCGGCTCGAAGCGGACGAACTGAAGATTTCCGGGAAGCGCCGCGAGCAATACCTGGCGCGCAAGATCATGGTGCTGGACGGATCGGGCGGCAGGCGGATTCTCGCCAACGACTCGGGCGCGCCGCTGATCGCCCTGATGGCGATGGTAGGACTTGTCTTGCTGATCGCCTGCGCCAACGTAGCGAACCTGCTGATGGCGCGCGCGGCAACCCGCCAGAAAGAGATTGCCGTGCGTCTTGCGATCGGCGCGTCGCGCTGGCAGCTCGTCCGCCAGTTGCTCGTCGAAAGCCTCCTCCTCGGGCTGATCAGCGGAATCGTCGGCGTTCTGGCGGCGGCTTGGACGCTCGACGCGCTGCTGCGCTTCATGCAGTTATCGAGCCAGGCCGCGATCTCGGCGTCTCTCGATTCGCGGGTCCTCGCGTTTCACTTTGCGTTGTCACTCGGCGCGGGCATCCTGTTCGGCCTCGCGCCGGCTCTTCAGGGGACGCGCCCCGATCTGGCGCCGGTGCTCAAGGATCAATCGGGCGCGGTCGGAGGAGCTTCCCACGCCCGGATCCGGCAGATTCTCGTGGCAAGCCAAATGGCGCTGACGCTGCTGCTCGTCACCGGCGCGGCGCTCTTCGGCAAGAGCCTCCTGCAACTGCGTAGCGTCGACCTCGGAATGCGCACCAGCCGGATCGCGAGCTTTGCGATCGAGCCGCGCCTCAACGACTACACTCCGGTGGCGTCGATGGAATTCGCCCGCACCCTGCAGTCGGAGATCGCGGCGATTCCGGGCGTGCAGGCGGTTAGTTATAACACCGAGCCGATCTTTGCCGGGTCGGACGAAGGCAAGAACATCACCGCGGAAGGCTACCTCAGCTCACCGGATGCGGATGACAATGTACTTGTCAACCGGCTGGGAACCGGCTATTTCGCGGCGCTCGGAATTCCGCTGATCGCGGGCCGGGAGTTCTCGGCAGCCGACGGGACGACGGCGCCCAAGGTCTGCCTGATCAATGAGAAGACGGCTGCCCGGTTCTTCAAAGGCCGCAACCCGCTTGGGCTGCACATCGCGTTCGGCGCGGGGAATAAAGTGGTGCCGGACATGGAGATTGTCGGGATCGTCAAGAACAGCCGGCACAACAGCGTACGTGACACGATTACGCCCTTCGTTTATGTCCCGCTCGCGCAGTCCGACCGCGTTCGCGCCCTGAACTTCTATGTGCGGTCGACGTCGGACCCCAGCGCGCAGCTCGCGACACTACGTGAGACGGTGCGGCGGCTGGATGCGAATCTACCGATCTTTCAGACGCGGACGCTCGACGCCCAAATCGACGAAAGCCTACTGTCGGAGCGGCTGCTTGCCATCCTGACGACGGCGCTCGGCGGCCTGGCCGTCCTGCTGGCAACGCTCGGCATCTACGGACTGCTGGCCTATGTCGTGGCGCGCCGCACACGGGAAATTGGCTTGCGGATGGCGCTCGGCGCGAGTTCATCGGAAGTCCGCTGGCTGGTCCTTAAGGATGTCGGTAAACTCGCGCTTGCCGGCGCGGCGGTCGGGCTGCCGGCCTCCTACGCGCTGGCGCGCTTTTCCGAATCGCTGCTCTTTGGGGTCAGCGCTGCGGACTTCACCGTCGCGTTTCTGGGCATCGGCGTTCTGCTGCTGGTCGCGTTCGCCGGAGCCTATCTGCCCACGCGGCGCGCGACCCGCATCGATACGATGACTGCGCTCCGGATGGACTGAAGTAGCGATCTTAGGGCCCGTGAGATTGCGTCGAGCCACGACCTAAGGAGTTGGTCCACAAGTAGCACGGACTTCCATGGTCTGGGTGAAAGCCAGCAGGTTCCCTCGCTCGAAATGGACCAGCAGTCCGCGGACAAAAGTCGTCGCCCGGACGAGTCTGTGTGAAGAACAACCGATCACGGACCTGGGGGTCTGTGTTACCCCGGCCGCTCGCTTACGCTCGCGGCTCGAAGCGGTTTGCCTTGGAGGCGCTTTGGGGGCGTTGGGCGACGCCTAGGAACCGGGTTCGCCGGGATTTTCGGGCGAATATCGGGCATGGTTTAAGCGGCGGGCTCCTCCACTTGCTCGGGTGCGGGCGGTTCTTTCTGAACGAAGCCAA
>JBDTTK010000203.1:0-7191 GCA_039930685.1 Bryobacteraceae bacterium
CGCACCGGATCGCGGTGCTGCATGGCGGGCGGCTGCAGCAATACGATACGCCACAGGCGATTTATCATCGCCCCGCGAACGTGTTCGTGGCGGGTTTTTTGGGCAGTCCATCGATGAACTTTTTCGGCGGGACGCACGCCGCTTTGCCGGGTCTGCCGGAAGATGTCATTGTGGGCGTGCGGCCCGAGGACATCGACATCAGCGCGACAGCGCAGGCGGGTTGGCACGAGAGCCGCGTCTACGTCACCGAAGAGATGGGAAACGAGAGTATCGTTCGCCTGGAGTGCGGCGGGTGCCGCGTGACGATCCGCACGACGCCCGATGTACGGCTCGAAGAAGGTAGTGCCGCCTGGTTCCACCTCCGAAGTGATAAGATGCACCGATTCGACGCGAAGACGGGGGATGCTCTTCGCGCGTAAACGCCCGTTTTCCTGGATAGCGCCAAGTGCGCTTCCTGACTGCGGGTGAGTCTGACCTAGTCTGTCAGGAGGGTGAATGGCGAAGGAAGTGTTGCCGCTCGGAGGTGGGTGCTTTTGGTGCCTGGAGGCAGTCTTCGAAGAGATGGCGGGTGTCGAGTCGGTCGAGTCGGGATACATGGGCGGCGAGACGCCGAATCCGACGTACCGGGACGTGTGCACGGGCGCGTCGGGCCATGCGGAGGTGGTGCAGATCACCTACGATCCGGAAGTGACGAACACCCGCGCATTACTTGAGGTTTTCTTCGCGATCCACGATCCAACGACCAAGAACCGACAGGGAAACGACGTCGGCACGCAATACAGGTCGGTGATCTTCTATCAGTCAGAGGAACAGAAGGAAGTCGCGGAGGCTTTGATTCGCTGCTTAAGTGAAAAGAAGTGCTACGCGAGCGGAATTGTTACCGAGATCGCGCCCGCGAGCGAGTTTTTCGTCGCAGAAGAGTATCATCAGCATTATTTCCGCAACAATGAGAACCACCCGTATTGCCAGTACGTGGTGGCGCCGAAGGTGCGGAAGTTCACGACCAAGTTCGGAGCACGGCGGAAGGTGGCTGCGCTCGGGTAGCCAGGCATGTCCCCATCGCGGTGAACCGGCGGAACACTGTAACGCCACAGCCGCCGGGGTAGACCGACAATGAAGAGGTAATGCCCGAACTTCCCGAAGTAGAGGCCGTGTGCGAACGGCTGCGGCAGACGGCGATTGGCGCGGAAATCGTATCCGCCCATTTCACGCGGGCGACCGTGACGCGACCGCAACGGCCGGCATCGGTCGCGACCAAAGTGGCTGGACGGCGGATCGAGGGCGTCTACCGGCGTGCGAAGAATGTCCTGCTGCGGCTTTCGGGCGGGCTGGTCGTGCGGGTCCACCTGCGGATGACTGGGGCACTGTACTTGATTCCCGACGTGCGATTCCGGCCGAATACGGCGAGAGCATGGTTCGAATTGGAGGGCGGGCGGGGCCTGATCTTCGATGATTCCCGACTGCTTGGCAAGATCCACGTCCATAGCGCGCGGGAGATCGATGGCGCGATGGGCGTGTTGGGTCCGGAGCCGCTCGATGCCGGGTTCACGGTGGACGCATTTCTGGCCATCGCGGCGAAATCGAAGCAACCGGCGAAGCTCTTCCTGATGGATCAACGTCGGGTGGCCGGGCTCGGAAACATTTACGCGGCGGAGGCGCTCTTTCGCGCCAAAGTCGACCCCAGGAAGCCGATTTCGACCATCAGCAAGCCCCGACAGCGCGCCCTGCACGGCGCGATCGTCGGAGTTTTGCGCGAGGCGCTACAATCAGTCATGGAAGCCTATGTGAAGCCGTTTTCCGGCGCGGCAGCCAATCTGGCGCTCGAAGGCGGAGGCTTCCCGGCGGCTGTATACGGGCGGGAGGGCGAACCGTGTTTCGTCTGCCGACGTCCCATCCGCCGCATTCCGCAAGGTGGGCGGTCCACGTACTTCTGCGTGGCGTGCCAAAAATAACCCCATGAGTACCGAGACTTTGAGCCGAACAAGAGCCCAGGAATTTCGCGACCGCCATCAAGGGCGCGTCATGGTCGCGGATGGCGCCATGGGGACGGTGCTGTACGCAAAAGGCATCTTCATCAACCGTTGCTATGACGAGTTGAACCTTTCCGCGCCGGGACTCATTCGCGAAGTACATGCCGACTACGTCAAGGCGGGCGCTGAGATCATCGAATCGAATACGTTCGGCGGCAACCGCGCGCGCCTGATGGCGTTCGGCATGGCGGAAAAGCTGCGCGAGATCAATATGGCCGGCGTAAGGATCGCGCGCGAGGCTGCGGGCGACCATGCCTACGTCGCGGGTGCCATCGGACCGCTGGGAATCCGCATTGAGCCGCTGGGTCCGACGAGTTTTGCCGAAGCGCGCGCGATGTTCCGGGAGCAGACCGAGGCGCTGGTCGAGGCCGGCGTCGATCTCCTGGTACTCGAGACGTTCAACAACGCGAATGAAATCCGCGAGGCGATCCTGGCGGCGCGCGAGGTCGCAGGTCCGGAGATGGTGATTGTGGCGCAGGTCACCGTCGAAGACGACGGCAGGCTGCGGGACGGCACCAGCATCGAGGCGTACACCCGGCTGCTGACCGAATCACCGGCTGACATCATCGGGCTGAACTGCTCATCCGGTCCGAAGCTGCTGCTCGAAACCATCGAAAAGATGGTCGGCTTTACGACAAAACCGCTAAGCGCGATGCCCAACGCCGGTCTGCCGGCGAGCGTCGAGGGCCGCAACATCTACCTCTGCTCGCCGGAGTATATGGCGCAGTACGCCAGGCGCTTTCTGCAAGCAGGCGTCAAGTTCCTGGGCGGATGCTGCGGAACGACCGCCGAACATATCAAGGAAATGCGGAGCGAAGCCCGCAGCCTGCAGCCCGCTCAGCGGACGTTAAAGGCTACTGTAGCCGAACCCGAAATCAAAGCGAAAGCTCTCGCGAAGATTCCAGTGGCGAAGAAGAGCACGCTGGGCGAAAAGCTGGCGGCGGGCAAGTTCGTGAAGTTCGTCGAGATTCTTCCCCCGCGAGGAGTGGATGCCACCAAGGAAGTGGAGGGGGCGCGGCTCTGCGCGGCCAACGGCATCGACTGCATCAACGTCCCGGACGGTCCGAGAGCGAGTGCGCGGCTTTCGGCACAAGTGACTTGCGGGTTGATCCAGGATCGGGCGCAAATCGAAGCGGTGTTGCATTTCTGCTGCCGGGACCGCAATATTCTCAGCATTCAGAGCGAATTGCTGGGCGCGCATGCGGTGGGCGTGCGGAACCTGATCTGCATCACAGGCGATCCGCCACGGATGGGCACGTATCCGGACGCGACCGCGGTGTTCGACGTCGATGCCATTGGCCTGGTGAACATCGTCAACAACCTGAATCAGGGTCTTGATCTGGGCGGAAATCCGATCGGGTCACAGACCGGCTTGTTGATCGGCGTCGGCGCGAATCCAGGCGCGTTGAATCTCGACGAGGAACTGCGGCGGTTTGAGTGGAAAGTACAAGGCGGGGCGGAGTACGTCGTCACTCAGCCTGTCTTCGATCTCAAGCTGCTCGAAGAATTCCTAAAGCAAACGGCGCATTACAAGATTCCGTTCGTGGCGGGCATTTGGCCTTTGACGAGCTACCGGAACGCCGAATTCATGGTCAACGAACTGCGTGTGCCGGTACCAGAGGAATACATGGAGCGGATGCGAAAGGCCGATTCGGCCGAGCGCGCACGGCAAGAGGGCGTCGCGATTGCCCAGGAGATGGTCGTCCGCGTGCGGAATATGGTTGCCGGAGTACAATTGAGCGCTCCGTTTGGGCGGTACGCGATGGCGATTGAAGTTGCGCAGGCGCTGGGCAGTCCGGAGGCGGCGGAGACCAATGGCAACTGATCTGATTGTGATCGACCCTGACCAACCGGAGGCGAGCGCAATCGAGCGCGCGGCTGCTCGCATTCGACGCGGGGGCGTGGTGGCGGTACCAACAGACGCGCTGTATGCGCTGGTGGCGGATCCATTCAACCTGCAGGCGGTAGGCCGCGTATTCCACGCGAAGGGCCGCGAGATGCAGCGATCGCTGCCGATGCTGGTCAGCGACATCATCATGGCGGAGGAACTGGGCAAGGACCTGCCTCGCCGATTCTATCTTTTGGCCCGGCATTTCTGGCCGGGTCCGTTGACGATTATTGTCGAGGCGTCGTCACGCGTTCCGCTGAAGGTTACGGGGAATACGGGGCGGCTGGCGGTCCGGCAGGCGCAATCGAAGACTGTGCTGGCGCTGCTGAGCTGGCTGAATCAGCCGCTGATCGCGACCAGCGCGAACATTTCCGGTCAGCCGACGTGCAAAAGCGGCATCGAAGTATTCGGCGTGATGGACGGCCGGGTTGACCTGGTGCTCGATGGCGGTTTGGCCGCGAGCCATGGCAGCACAACGGTTGATATCACCGAGCCATACTGGCGCGTGATCAAAGAAGGCTCGATTCCGGAACGCGAGATTGCGGAGTGCCTGAAGGGCGCGTAGCGGATTCGCCTAGTAGACCGGCGCCGGGCGCTCGGGAATCGCGAGCCGAATCTGTTCGCGTTCCTCAACGGTTAGCGAACTGTACGGCTCCGCCATCACTCCGTTGCCATAACCGATGAGCGAGACCGCAGTCTTTAGACCGCGCAAGTAGGACGACGTCCTGTCACCGACGGTATAGATGCCTTCGCTGATCGCTAAAACGACTTTCTGCAACCGCTGCACGGTGGCTTTGTCGCCACAGGCGGCAGCGTCGTAGAGGTCGGCATAGAGCGCCGGATAGAGGTTCGAGCCTCCGCAGACTCCGCCGTGAGCGCCTTCAGGAACCATCTCGGCGAGGATCTCTTCGACGCCAACGAGCAACGCAAAATCGGGGAACCCGGCGACGGCGTCGCGGCAGGCGCGGAAGTAGTCCTTGTCGCCTGAGCTGTCTTTGAGCCCATATACGTTCGGAAGGCTGGCGGCGGCGCGCACGGTTTCAGGCGCAATGACCAGCTTCGTAAAGTTGGGCATGTTGTAGAGATACAACGGAAGCGGCAGCAGGGGCGTCAGGCGTTCCAGGTACCCGAGAAACGAGGCCTGGCTGAGCAAGTAATAGAACGGCGGGGAGAGTACGAGACCCGACGCGCCGGCGCGCGCGGCGTATTCCGCCGTATCGAGGGAGTCAACGAACGATGGATCGGTGATGCCGACGAGAATCGGAACGCGGTTGCCTACGACGGCGTGGGCTCGGTCCATGACTTCGCGGCGCAACCGGTCGGTGAGACCGGGAGCTTCGCCGGTGCTTCCCAGGATGAACAGCGCGCTGGCGCGTCCGGCAATGAGGTACTCAAGAAGCCGCTCAAAGGCCGGGACGTCGAGCGTGTCCCGGTCCAGCAGAGGCGTCAAGACGGGCGGGATGATTCCGTGAATCGGGCGAGGGAGAGTCATTCTGATTCGAGTTGTACGCGGAGGCGTTCGGTGTCCTTCTTGACCGTGAACAGGATGGCGATCAACAGGAGGGCGGATGCCGCGACGAGGGCCACCGACGCGATCGAGATCGCATAGCCAAGGCTCGCGCGTTGGGCGATGTAACCGATAACGACGGGCGCGCTGCCGGCGCCGACCAGCCAGCCGATCATGTTCATGAACCCGACGGCGGTTCCGCGCGCTTCGGGGCGAACCACATCGAGCACGGCGGCGAAGATATTGGCGTCGTACATTCCTTTGAAGAATCCCCAGCAAGTGAGAGCGACATGAGCCACGTGACCGACAACGTCTGCCCGCACCACACAGTAAAGGGCGCGCTCAACAGCAGACCGATCATCTGCACGGCAATTCGTCCGCCAGGGAACCGAACCTTTAGTGTATCCGCGAGCCAGCCTCCGACGGGCGAGCCGACCATACTGGCGAGTTGGATGAAGATCGTCGCGGTGAGTCCGGCCATGGCAAGACTGAGATTGAATTTCTCGTAAAGGAACGCAGGCATCCAGGAGAGGATGACCATTCCGACAAAGTTGTCGAGCATGAACGCGCCCATACAGAGCAGGACGGTGGGCGTGGTCCAGATGACCTTGAGGAACTGCGAGATCGGCATGGCCTTGGGCTGGTGCTTGACCACACCCAGGTCTTCCGCGTCGGCGGCCCCTCGCTTCGGCTCGACGAGGAGCTTGCTCAAGATGAAGCCGAGAATTACGCCGAGTCCACCAAAGAGGATAAACGACCAACGCCAGCCGTAATACTGACCGATGAGTCCGCCGAAGAATCCGCCGGCGATGGTGCCGATGTACACGGCGGTCTGGTGCGTGCCCATCGCGCGCGAACGGGTCTTCTTACCGTGATAGTCACTGATGATCGACATCGACGCCGGGAAGTAGAACGTCTCGCCGAGGCCCTCGGCCGCGCGGAAGAAGAGCAGGGTTCCGAAATTGCGGGAGATTGCCGTGAGCATGCAGATGATGCTCCAGGTTTGCAGGCCCCACAGAATGGCGGACTTTCGCTTCACTCGGTCGACAATATTGCCGGCGAATGGTGCGCAGATTCCGTAGACAAGCGCGAAGGAGGATCCGAGGAGACCCAGTTGGATCTTGTCGAGGTGCATCTCTCCCTCGAGAAGGGGAAAGATCGAGAAGATCGCCTGCCGGTCCGCATAGTTGAAGAATCCGGTGAACCACAACATGCCGACGACTTGCCATTTGTAGTTCGGGCTCAGCGCAAATTTCGGAATCGACGGTTCGGGAGCGGACGCAGGCGGCGTTGGTGAATTAGCCATTACTCTCCTAAGAAACTCCAGTCGTTTGGCGGACGGAGGACGCTGGTGTGCGCAGCGCGCGCACGGCGTCGTGCATCCGGCGCCGGTCAATCGGGCGTACGGTATCGGTGATCCACGCGCGGGCCGCCTTGCCTTCCGGCGTTTCTTGCGGCGCGGAAACGAAATCCAGTGTAACCCCGAGCATCCCGGCAACGCGAGTCGCCAGGATGGGCCACGCGACGCCGATGTCCGCAGTGACGGGAAGACTGCTCTCGAGCCGGGCGAAGCCTGACATCTCCATGCGGAACGGAATCCCCGTCAGCTTTGTCTTGGGCAAACCGCGGTTGACGGCTTCCTGCACCTGTGCAGATTCGCGTTCCTGACGCCAGGCGCGTTCGAGGTTCGGATCGAGATCGAGGCGAACCAGCGTCTTTCCTTCGAGGCTATAGGAGTAATCGCGCTGCCAACTGGACCAGATTCC
>JBDTTK010000204.1:0-7187 GCA_039930685.1 Bryobacteraceae bacterium
GGGGACTTGACATGGAACAAGGAACTGGCGCTGGTTTGCCCGGTTTCGCTGATCGATCCAGTAGATGTGTACGTTACCTCCCACCACGGGCTGGAGCAGTCTGGTTCGCCAGCGCTGCTCTCTGCGCTCCATCCGCGAGTTGCGATCATGAACAACGGAGCAACCAAGGGCGGATCGCCTCAGGCCTGGCAGATCGTCAAAAATTCGCGCGGTCTCGAAGATCTCTGGCAGGGTCATTACAGCGTGGAAGGCGGCGCGACCCACAATGTGGCGACCGAATTCATCGCGAATCCGGACGAGGCTTGTAAAGGCAAGACGATCGAGCTTTCGGCGGCGCTCGACGGCTCGTTCACAGTCACAAACACCAGAACGGGATTTCGCAAGAAGTATCCGGCGAAAGCTCCATAGCCTGCCAGGCTGGTGCTTCTCTTAGATCGACAACCGCAGGATAGATTCAGTTAAATCAATTGCTTACCGTAATGTTACTGGCTCTGATCCTATACTATAGTATTTCTATAGACATGATCTAGAAACGCTGCTATTCTGTCCCCATATGGCCGTTCGACTCAGCCACCTGCAGGTTCTAGAGGCCGAGAGCATTCACATCTTGCGGGAGGTTGCCGCCGAATTTCAGAAGCCGGTGATGCTGTATTCGATCGGCAAGGATTCAGCGGTGATGCTGCGGTTGGCGCAGAAAGCGTTCCACCCGGGGCCGGTGCCGTTTCCGCTGCTGCACATCGATACCGGATTCAAATTCCGGGAGATGATCGAGTTCCGCGACTGGTACCCGGCGAGCCTGGGGATGCGGCTGATTGTGCACCGCAATGAGGACGCGATCGCGGGCGGGGTAAATCCGGCGCAGTTAGGAACGCAACGCTGCTGCGGGCTGCTGAAGACTCAGGCGCTGCTCGATGGGTTGCGCGCCGGGGGTTACGACGCGGCATTCGGCGGAGCGCGGCGCGACGAAGAGAAGTCGCGGGCAAAGGAGCGGATCTATTCGTTCCGCGATGCGCAGGGGCAGTGGGATCCGAAGAACCAGCGTCCGGAGTTGTGGAATTTGTTCAACAGCCGGGTAGGGCCGGGCGAATCGATTCGTGTATTTCCACTTTCGAACTGGACGGAGATGGATGTTTGGAGCTACATCCATGTGGAGCGAATACCGATTGTTCCGCTCTATTTCGCGGCGGCGCGGCCGATGCTCGTGCGGGGCGACTCGCTGATTCCGCTGGAACAGCCGTTTGTGAGGGCGATGCCGGGGGAACAGGCGAAGACGGTGATGTGCCGGATGCGATCGCTGGGTTGCAGTCCGTGCACGGGGGCGATCCGGTCGGAGGCAGCCACGGTTCCAGACATTATCGAGGAACTGGTGACGTTCCGGCGGTCGGAACGCGAGAACCGGATTATCGATCACGACCAGGAAGGCTCGATGGAGATCAAGAAGCGCGAGGGTTACTTTTAGATGGCGGCGCAACCGTTGGTGGAAATTGAGCCGCATCTTGTCGCGTCTCCGCAAGCCGAGGAATTGCAAAAGGACCTGCTCCGGTTCACGACCGCGGGCAGCGTGGACGACGGGAAGTCGACACTAATCGGGCGGCTGTTATTTGACTCGCGGGCGGTATTCGAGGATCAATTGCAGGCCGTAGCGAAGGCTTCGTCCACGCGAGGGAACGGCGCGCTCGATCTCTCCTTGCTAACCGACGGGCTGCGCGCCGAGCGGGAACAGGGCATCACGATCGACGTGGCGTACCGATACTTTGCAACGGCGCGGCGGAAGTTCATCATTGCGGACACACCGGGCCACGAGCAGTACACACGGAATATGGCGACGGGCGCGTCCACGGCGGACCTCGCCATCATCCTGATCGACGCGAGGCACGGCGTGCTTGCACAGTCCAGGCGGCATGCGTACATTTCGCGCTTGCTCGGTATCGAGCGCGTCGTGGTAGCGGTCAACAAGATGGACCTGGTTGGCTTCGACGAGAGCGTCTTTCTCGGTATCGAGAAGGAGTTCGGCGCGTTCCTCGATTCGATCGGACAGCACGACAGCTACTTCATTCCTTTGAGCGCGCTCAATGGCGACAACGTGGTCACGCGGAGCCTGGCGACGCCGTGGTTCTTCGGCGCGAGCCTTCTCGAACATCTCGAAACCGTAAAGGTGGCTCGTCACGCGTCGAGCGAGGCGGGGTTCCGGATGCCGGTGCAGATGGTGATCCGGCCGCACCAGGATTTCCGGGGATTCGCCGGTCAGATTGCGGGGGGCACGGTCCGGCTGGGACAGGAAGTGGTCGCGCTGCCGTCGGGTAAGCGGTCGCGAGTCGCGTCGATTTCGACCTTCGACGGCGAGCTCGAAGCGGCGTTCGCGCCGATGTCGGTAACGCTCACGCTGGCGGATGAGATCGACATTAGCCGGGGCGATACTCTGGCGGCGGTTGCTCATCCGCCGCATGTCGGAACCACGTTCGAGGCGGACCTCGTTTGGATGTCCGAAACGCCGCTCGACCGGGCGCGTCCGCTGCTGTTGAAGCAGACGACGCAAACGGTGAAGGCGCGCGTCGAAGCGGTTGCGAATCGCGTGGATGTAGTGACGCTCGAGAGGTCGGCCGCGGCGAGTCTCGCGATCAACGCCATCGGCGTGGTCCGGATTGAGTCGGCGAAGCCGCTGGTGTTCGACGCCTATGCGGTGAATCGACCGATGGGCGGCTTCATTCTGATCGATCCGGAAACAAACGCGACGATTGCAGCGGGTATGATCCGCACGGCGATCGAACGTCGGCGTTCCGGCGGCGGTCCGGTGACGGCAGCGGAGCGCGTCGCGCGGCATGGACATCGGGGCGCCATATTGGCAATCGGGGACCGGCGGGATGTGGAAGCGGCGCTCGAGCGGAAGCTGTTCGACCAGGGATGCGCAATCGTAGCGCTCGATCGTGATACGACGGAGTCGACGATCGCGCAGTTGAGGGACTCGGCGTTCGTGGTCCTGTTGCGGAGCGCGCCGGCGAAGGCGCTTCCGGAGGATTGCGAATCCGCGATGGCGGGGTTGTACGAGCGGTTGCGTTTAGAAGGCGTGTTCGAGGACGCCGGTTCGGGACTGTTGGGAGAAGGGATCTAGGATGACCGAGACAAATGTGATTCCGGGGATCGAGTTCTTGGCGCACGAGGCGGACTTGCTGATCGCCGAGGTGCTTTCGGCAGGCGGACGCGCGTGCGTCACGTCGAGCTTTCAAGCCGAGTGCATGGTGCTGGTCCACCTTGTGACGCGGCGCGCGCCGGAGATTCCCGTGCTGTTTCTCGATACCGGCTATCACTTCCAGGAAACGTACGCCTATCGCGATGCCACATCCGCGTCCATGGGATTGCAACTCGTGAACCTGGTGCCGAAGCAAACGGTGGCGCAGCAGGAAGCAGAATTCGGCGAATTGTACCGGTCGGCGCCGGATCAATGCTGCGGGCGCCGGAAGGTGGAGCCGCTGTTTGGCGCAGTCGGGCAATTCGACGTCTGGTTCACGGCGTTGCGGCGCGAGCAGTCGCCGACGAGGGCGAACTTGAAGGCGGACGACGACTTCGCGCTGCCAGGCGGAAAGCATGTGCGGAAGGTGAGTCCGCTGGCGGCGTGGACCGCGAAAGACGTGTGGTCCTATATGAAGCGCCACGAGATTCCGGCGCTACCGCTCTACGAACGCGGCTTTTCGAGCATCGGCTGTGAACCCTGCACGGCGCTGCCGTTTGATCCGGACAATCCGCGGTCCGGACGCTGGGGCGGTCAAAAGGTCGAGTGCGGAATCCATATCGCGAGCAAGTAGCTGGAGGAAATTCAACGTGGAGTACGGCATTGGATTTCTGATTGCGTTGGCGGTGGGGCTTACCGGCGTTGGCGCCGGCTCCATTACGGCGCCGGTGCTGATGCTCTTTCTGGGCCGGTCGCCGGTCGAGAGCGTCGGAACGGCGCTCGTGTTCGCGGCGGTGATCAAGTGGTCGGTGTTGCCCGTGTACTGGTGGCGCAAGCAGATCCACTACGGGGTTTTGGGGTTGCTTTGCGCGGGTGGGATTCCGGGAGTGATGGTGGGGTTCTTCCTGCTGGAACGGCTGGACGTCGCCAAGCAGGGGAGGGCGCTGTTCCTGGTGCTCGGTTTGACGGTCGCGATTCTTGCGCTGTTCAATCTCTACCGCGCGTTCAAGCAAAAGGTGTGGGCGCCATCGAAGGACAGATCTCGCTGGCTGCCGGGGATCGCTGCGGCCATTGGGGCTGAAGTCGGATTCTTATCGGCGGGGGCAGGCGCATTGGGGTCGGTGGCATTGTTGGGTTTGACGCCGCTGACACCGGCGCAGGTGGTTGGGACGGACATGGTCTTCGGCCTCGTGCTGTCGACGATTGGCGGCGGCCTGCACCTGTCCGTGGGGCACTACGATTCCGTGCTGCTGTGGAAACTCATCGCCGGTGGGATTGCAGGAGCGCTCATCGGAGCGAATTTCTCCGCGCTGCTGCCGGCGCGTCCGCTCCGGTTGGTGATGTCAACCTGGCTGACGTTCATCGGAGCACAACTGGCCTGGAAGGCGTGGGGCTAAGGGCAGCGTCCGGGATATCGTAGTGGAGTGACGCTGAAGTCACTCCCGGACATCTACTCTGAACGGCGGTCCAAGGCCTGGACGGCGAGACTGCTGCGTCTGCTGGCGCCGCCGCTGTTATTCATTCCCAATCCACGCGAACCGCTCCATTATCCGCTGGGCCGTTGGAATCTGTATATCGGCGGCGCAGGAGCGCAACCCGACGGGTACGTGAATATCGACCTGTTCGCCGTCCCGGGGGTGGATGTCGCAGCCGACGCCGAGAGGCTCCCTTTTCGATCTGCGATTTTCCAGTGCATCGAATGCGATGCGGTGCTCGAACATGTCCGGAATCCGGAGAGGGTGATGGACGAGTTGGAGCGGGTGCTGGCACCGGGCGGATACATCCATGTGGTGACGCCGTTCTGTCATCCGTTCCACGCGTATCCGGACGATTACAGGCGATTTACTCCGGCAGGGCTGAGGGAACTGTCGGGCGACCGGTTCGAGGTCGTGGCAGAAGGTTGGCGCACGGGTCCGACCGCGTCGCTGCTGATCATTTTCGTTGAGTATGTGAAGTTGTGGTTTCCGGGCCGACTATGGCGGGGCGCGACGCACTTTTGCCTGGGCTGGTTGCTGTTTCCATTCCGGTATTTAGACCTGCTGCTGCTGAGATCGCCACGAGCGGGAAACGTGGGCAATCACTGCTACATCTGGCTGCGAAAGCCTGTGTCGAGCCGCCCGAATTCCGGGTAGCTCTGACTGTTTCAAATCGCTTACGTTGGGCAGCCGGAATCGCTATGGCCTATAGTATTCGACGAACTAATAATACAGGCTCATGATTGTGGATTGACTAATAGAGCGGGGACTAGTATAGTCAATCATGGCAGGATACCCCGTCGCACCTTCCGGCCCTATTGGCCTTTACCACCCCTCGACCGAGCATGACGCCTGCGGGCTGGGGTTCGTAGTCAATATCAACGGCCACAAGTCCCACGAAATCATAGAGAAGGGCCTTGAGATCCTCATCAATCTCGCCCATCGCGGAGCCTGCGGATGCGATCCGGAGACGGGCGATGGCGCGGGAATTCTGATCCAGATTCCCCACAAGTTTTTTGCCAAGCAGTGCGCCAAGCCGGGAGCGGGAGGCATGGGATCGGGCCGGCCAGGCGAAGCTTCGTCGGGCTTCACGCTTCCGGAGCCGGGCGAGTATGGCGTCGGAATGGTGTTCTTGCCTGTAGAGATGCAGCAGCGATTGCTGGTTGAGGGCATCCTGGAACGGATCGCGCGTGAAGAGGGCCTGACGGTGCTCGGCTGGCGCGATACGCCGATTGATTCGGACGCGATCGGGCGTCAGGCGCGCGCATCGCAGCCTTACATCGAGCAGATCTTCATTCGCAGCGCCCGCGGTTCGTCGAAAGAGGGCGGCGGCATGTCGCAGGACGAACTGGAGCGGAAGCTGTATGTCGTCCGGAAGAGAGCTGAGAGCGAGATCGCCTCGTCGAACATTCGCGATAAGTCGTTTTTCTACATTCCGTCGTTGTCGACGCGCACCATCATCTATAAGGGCCTGCTGCTGGCGCCGCAAATCTCCGAGTTTTACGGTGAATTGAAAGATCCGGATACTGAGAGCGCGCTCTGCCTGGTACACCAGCGCTTTTCGACCAACACGTTTCCGACCTGGCAACTGGCTCATCCATATCGCTACATCTGTCACAACGGCGAGATCAACACAGTGCGCGGCAACGCCGCCTGGATGCATGCGCGGCAGAGCGTGCTGGAGTCGCCGCTGTTCGGCGACGACCTGAAGAAGCTATTTCCGATCATCACGCCGGGCAATTCGGATACGGCGTCGCTCGACAACACGGTGGAGTTGCTGACGCTCGCGGGCCGGGAGCTCCCGCACGTCATGGCGATGCTGATTCCGGAGGCATGGGACGCCGATGAGGCGATGCCGAAGGATAAGAAAGCCTTTTACGAATACCACGCGTCGCTGATGGAACCGTGGGACGGTCCGGCGGCGGTGGCGTTCACCGACGGCCGTCAGATCGGCGCGACGCTGGACCGCAATGGACTGCGTCCGGCGCGCTACATCGTGACGACGAGCGGGCAATTGATTCTGGCGTCGGAGACCGGGGTGCTGCCGATCCGGCCGGAAGAGATCCAGTTCAAGGGCCGGTTGCAACCGGGCCGCATGCTGCTGTGCGATACGGGCGAGGGCCGCATTGTTCCGGATGAGGAGTTGAAGACGAAGCTTGCCGCGCGGCAGCCGTACGCCGAGTGGCTGGCTGAGCAGCAGATTCATCTCGACGCGTTGCCGGAACCTCCGCGCGTGTATGGAAGCGACCAGGCGACGATTACGCTGCGGCAGCGCGGATTCGGGTACACCGAAGAAGATCTGCGGATGATTCTCGGTCCGATGGCGTCGGCCGGCGAGGAGCCAGTGGGATCAATGGGGACCGACACGCCGCTCGCGTGTTTGTCAGATCGTCCGCAGCCGCTATTCCATTACTTCAAGCAGTTGTTCGCGCAGGTGACCAACCCGCCGATCGATCCGATTCGCGAAGAACTCGTTATGTCACTGACGAGCTATATCGGCACGGAGCGCAACATTCTCGACGAGACGGCGCAGCATTGCCACACCT
>JBDTTK010000205.1:0-7175 GCA_039930685.1 Bryobacteraceae bacterium
CCGCCAAGGACTTCGGGCGCATCGACATCCTCGTCAACAACGCCGGCGTCACCAAGGACGGACTTGCGCTCCGCATGAAGCTGGAGGACTGGGACATGGTGCTCAGGACCAATCTGACGGGCGCTTTCCTCGCCACGCAACAGGTTCTACAAGGAATGATGCGCGAACGCTGGGGACGGGTGATCAATATTTCGTCCGTAGTGGGCGAGATGGGAAATCCGGGTCAGGCGAACTACGTCGCGTCGAAGGCTGGCCTGATTGGCTTGACCAAGTCGCTCGCGCAGGAAATGTCGAGCCGCAACATTACCGTAAATGCGGTCGCGCCCGGATTCATCGAAACCGACATGACCGCCGTGCTCACGGAAGAGCAAAAGAACAACATGCTGGGGCACATTCCGCTGAAGCGGCTCGGCACGGCGCAAGATGTCGCCGCTGCCGTGTGCTTCCTAGCGAGCGACGGCGCGGGTTACATCACCGGCCATGTCCTCGACGTCAACGGCGGCATTTACATGTGATTACCGCCGACGACGAGCGGCGTTTTTACGACCAGCAATACACGCAGTTTCTTTCACTGCCCGACCACTCCCTGCGAATCTCGCGCGCGATCCTCGAACGCGACCTCGCCGATCCGCGTCATCCCATCTACGAACGGCGGCGGCTTTACAAACGCACCCTCGAGCTACTTCTTGGGCTTGCACCTGCCGGAAAACGCGTGCTGGAATACGGCTGTGGAACCGGCGATTGGGGACTTCTTCTCGCGACCGAAGGCGCCGAGGCGACGCTGCTCGACCTGTCGCCGGTCGCCATTGAAGTAGTCCAGAAACGGGCCGCGGCGTCCGGTGTTCAGGTTCGCGGAGTCGCCCGCGACGCTGCCGATCTGTCCTGTTTCTCCACGGGCGAGTTTGATCTGATTTATGCCAACGCCGCGCTGCATCACACGCTGAAGTACGACGGCGCGCGCGACGAACTGGTGCGCGTCCTCAAGCCCGGCGGTTATCTGGTCTTGTCTGAAACCTTCGGCAACAATCCGCTGATCAATGCCGCGCGGCGCATCGGATGGAAACTGCGAGGTCAAGCGGATGAACAGGGCGAGGAGATTTTGTTCGGCGCATCAGAGTTGGACTTGCTGCGCGCTGCCTTCTCGCAGGTCACCGTCGAGCCGATGTACGTGCTCGGGATGGTGAAGCGGTTGTTCCGAGGCCGATTCGCGAATCCGCTCGTACGAGGGCTGCTGGGCGGCATTCAGATCGTCGACTGGCCCATCGAGCGCATGCTCCCGAATTACTGCGGCGAAGTCCTGGTGGTGGCGAGGAAATAGCACCACCGCCCACGTTGCTACGATTTGCCGAGAAATTTGTCTATCGCCGCACACGCTGCCGCTAGCGGATCGTCATCGCGGATTACCGCCACCGGACCCGCCCCGTGCGGCCGCCAGCGCGCGTAGGTCCGCTCGCTCGCTTCGCCGCGAAACACGCAAACTACCGGCACGCCACTTGCCGCGGCCGCATGCTGACCCGCCGAATCGTATCCAACGTAGACGCGGCTGCGAGCGATCTGCGCGGCGAACGGCGCGAAGGCGCCGCGCCAGGTCCGCATTCCGGGCCGCAGTACGCGATCAACGCGCTCCGACTCTTCCCCGCCCGCGCCATAGTCCACAAGCACGCTCGCGCCGGTTCGCTCAAGGTGCGCGAACAGGTCCTGCTCGAACGGATCGGGAGCCCGTTTCGCGGGATTCTCTCCGACGCCGAGGCTCACTGTCACGTCCGGCGTCAGTTCGTTCGGCGTCATCGGAGCCACGTAGGCCCGCGCGCCGTCGACGCCAAGTGTCTGCTTCGTCCACTGCGCGGTCAGCACCGGAAGCGTCTCGCTGCCGTCGCCGCCGAACGACCGGCTCTCGAAAAACAGGTACCGCTCCTCATCGCAGACAGACACCAGGCCAAGCTGCGTTAGCCGCGAATCGGGATCGATGACGAGGCTATCCGGATGATCGAGCAGGTTCCGCAATCCGATCGACACTTGCAGCCGGTCGTCCAGAGTCGCGCCGCGTGCATAGGGCGCGGGCAGAAATCCAATGCGCGGGTCCGCTTCGAACAACTCCCAGTTCTTGCGAGATCCAACGAGATGGATTCGCGCGTCGGGAAACCGCTTCTTGGCTGCATCGAGAACCACACTCGTTACCGCGATATCCGCCCCCAAAGTTACGCGAGACAACACGAAGACGTTTGCCACGCTTACCGGAGCGGCGGTCCGACGCCGGACCCGTTCGTAACGCTCACGCAACTCCACAGCCGACAGTCCGCACGCACGCTCCAGGACTCTGGTGAAGAGGTTCACATAGACATCGCAGAGCGCGGATTCAAAAAGATCGCCCAGAGGCTCGATGAGCTGCGCAAAAAACGCCCGAGTTCCCTCAGGCGTTTTCGCTGTTTCGAGCCAGACCGCGAGTTCGGCGTCCGTCAGGTCAGAGATATTTTCCAACCAGCAGCTCCAGCTTTTTCTTGGTCGCCTCCGGAATCGCTTTGCGATCCGTGATGATCGCGTGCGCCAGCGCCGAGTGGCACTTGCAGACCACGTCCTCGGGCATCGCCGCGACGGCCTCCGCGACGACTTTCGCGGCGTTCGCGGCGTTCGTCGTCAGCACGGCAATGATCTGTTCTACGGAGACCGCATCATGATCCGGATGCCAGCAGTCGTAGTCCGTCACCATCGCGACCGTCGAATAGCAGATCTCGGCCTCGCGCGCGAGCTTGGCCTCCTGCAGGTTGGTCATACCGATGACGTCCATGCCCCAACTGCGATAGAGGTTCGATTCGGCAAGCGTCGAGAAGGCCGGACCCTCCATGCAGACATAGGTACCGCCTTTCGCCGCCTTCACGCCGACCTTCTGGCAAGCACCGTAGGCGACGTTCGCCAACTCCTCGCAAATTGGATGGGAGAAGCCGATGTGCGCGACCAGACCTTCGCCAAAGAAGGTCGATTTGCGCTGGCCTAGAGTCCGATCCACGAACTGGTCGACGACGACAAACTCACCTGGCGCGTGCTCTTCCTTCAGCGAGCCAACGGCGCTCAGCGACAGAATATGCTTCACGCCGAGCATCTTCAGTCCCCAGATATTGGCTCGGTAGTTCAGCTCCGAAGGCGACAGCTTGTGTCCGCGTCCGTGCCGCGCAAGGAATGCGACATCCTTTCCCGCCAGTTTGCCAACGACGTAGGCGTCCGATGGCAAGCCCCATGGCGTCGGAATGACTTTCTCTTCGGCCGCCTCAAATCCCGGCATCGAATAGAGTCCGCTGCCGCCAATAATTCCGATCTTCGCTGTCACTTCTTCTCCTCGACTCCTAACAAATTTCCCATGCAGCGCTCGATCACCGAGTACGGATCGATACGCCGGGCAGCCACGTCCTCGGAAGCGGCATCCAGATCTTCGAGCGACAGGCGCTCGAGAAGCCGGTCTCGCAGCATTTCGCGAAGCCGGAACTGCCACATCTCAGCAGCCCTCCGCTCCACCAGACCGCTCGCGGCAAATTCGCGGGCGGCCGCGAGTGCCTCTTCGATTCCCTTGCCGTCATTCGCAACCGCCTGCACAATCGGTGGCGTCCAGCCATCGGGCCGATGCGACAAGCTCATGTAACTCTTGACTTCCCGCTCCAGCTTGTCGGCGCCGGGCAAGTCCGCCTTGTTGATGACGAAGACGTCGGCGATTTCCATGATGCCGGCCTTGATCGCCTGCACATCGTCGCCCATCCCCGGCACCAGAACCACGATGGTCACATCTGCGAGACGCGCAATTTCGACTTCACCCTGACCCACGCCGACCGTTTCGATCATGACCACGTCGCGGCCCGCCGCATCGAAGAGCAGGGACATGTCCGTAGTCGCACGGGCCAGTCCGCCGAGCGCCCCCCGCGTTGCCATGGACCTGATAAAGACGCCGTCGTCCGCGTGGTGGTCCTGCATCCGGATGCGATCGCCAAGAATCGCGCCGCCCGAATAGGGGCTCGTCGGATCGACGGCGATGATGCCGACTGTCTTGCCCTCGCGGCGGAGTAGCCTCGCGAGCTGATCGCAGAAGGTGCTTTTTCCGGCGCCGGGAGATCCGGTGACGCCAATGACCAGCGCCCGGCCGGTGTGCGGGAAGAGTTCGCGCATGAGCGGCTCCGCCTCCGCCCTGCGGTTCTCGACAGCCGTCGCCGCGCGCGCCAGCGCGCGGATATCCCCGGCGCGGATTCGCTCGGCCAATTCCGTCATCTAGCTCTTAAGAAGCTGCCGCGCGATCACCATTCGCTGGATTTCGCTGGTGCCTTCGCCGATCGTGCACAGCTTGACGTCGCGGTAGAACTTCTCGACCGGATAGTCCTTAATGAATCCATACCCGCCGTGGATCTGCAGCGCATCATCCGCCACGCGGACCGCGATTTCAGATGCGTAGAGTTTCGCCATCGCGGATTCGCGGTTGACGCTCTTACCCTGATCCTTCAGCCACGCGGACCGGAACACCATCAGGCGCGCCGCGTCGATGGTCGTCGCCATGTCCGCGAGCTTGTGTTGGATCGCCTGAAATTCGGAGATCGGCCGCCCGAACTGCTTTCGTGATTTCGAGTACTTCAATGCCGCTTCGTAAGCGCCCTGTGCCAGCCCGACCGACAATGCCGCGATCGAAATGCGTCCGCCATCCAAAACGCGGAGCGAATCGACGAACCCTTCGCCGGGCTTCCCGCACAATTGCGAATCCGGCACGCGGCAATCCGTGAAGATGATCTCTCCCGTCGGACTGCAGCGCATGCCGAGCTTATTTTCCTTCTTCCCGGTCCGCAGACCCGGTGTGCCCTCGTCGAGAATGAACGCCGAGATCCCGTGCTGAGACGAGGCGCGATCCGTCACGGCCATTGCGACGCAAACCTGCGCGACGTGTGCGTTGGTGCAAAACGTCTTCGATCCGTTGAGGACCCAATCGTTGCCGTCGCGAACTGCCGTTGACCGCGTGCCGCCCGCGTCCGACCCTGCCTCAGGCTCCGTGAGAGACCAGCAGCCGATCCATTCGCCCGATGCAAGCTTCGGGATGTACTTCTTCTTCTGTTCCTCGTTGCCCGCGATGTAGATGTGGTTGGTGCAAAGCGAGACGTGCGCGGCAAGGCTCAGCGCGATCGAGGGATCGACGCGCGCGAATTCTTCCATCAGAATCGAGTAGTCGATGTAGCCGAGTCCCGCGCCTCCAAGCTCTTCCGGAAACACCGGCCCAAGGAATCCAAGGGTTCCGGCCTTCTTGAAAACGTCTATGGGAAAGTGCTGCGACTCATCCCATTCCATCGTGTGCGGCGCGAGTTCTCCTTCGCAGAATTCGCGGACCGTCTTGCGCAGTTGTAGCTGCTCGTGTGAATATCCGAAGTCCATTGGTTGTGGTCTATCCGATCTGAAGTCCGAATCTGAAAATCCGACCGTCGCCGGTAAGCTAAGCCGGGGTAGTGCCTTTAGACAATCTCTTCGCGCGCCGCGTCCCACTTCATCGTGCGGCCCTGCCGGTAACTCTCCACTGCCATCCGAGCGGCAATCGACACGCGGAAGCCGACGTCGAACGGGCAGTTGGGCTCCTTGCCGGTCCGCACGCAATCGAGGAAATTCTCCATGTGCGCGAGCGGAGTGGTGGGCTCCTTGCCGATCAGTTCGACGCCCTGCGGACGGTTGACCTTTTCCGGCAGATAGCGGATCTGCTGATTCTTCGAAATGGTGCCGTCGGTGCCCAGAACGTCTTCCTCGACGCCGAGCCGGGAATTGCCGAAGCCGGAGTTCCACGAGAACAACATCTCCTCCGGCTGCTCCATCGAGACGTGCATCGTGTCAGGAACTTCGCGTCCGTCTTTCCAAAGGTAGATCCCGCCGGTCATGGTCACCTGCTTCGGAATCTGCAGGCCGAGCACCTTGTACCAGAAGGACACCTGGTGGCACATGTTCTCGTAGACGTTTCCACCGGAATAGTCCCAGAAGAACCGCCAGTTGATAAAGCGCTGGGCATCGAACGCGCGTTTCGGCCGGTCACCGAGGAAGCTGTCCCAGAGCACATTCTCCGGGTTCACATCCGCGCCCACCGGACGGCTCCACTGCGGTTTGCCGTGCGGCGTATTGCGGTACATGTGCGCTTCGATCGAGGTGATCTTGCCAACCTTGCCGTCCGCAAGGAAGGCGAGCGCATCCTGCACCTGGCCCGAAGAGCACGATTGATGGCCGATCTGGACGACACGTTTGCTGCTCGCCTGATACGCGGCGCGCATTTTCTTCGCGTGCTCGACCGTGAACGCCATCGTCTTTTCCTGGTAGATGTGTTTCCCTGCTCCGATCGAGGCCACGAAATGCTCGGCGTGCAAATGCTGCGGAGTCGCGATCACTACGGCATCAATCGATTTGTCTTCGAGCATGCGGCGATGATCAAAGTACGTCTTTGCTGCGGGCACTAACTTCTGCGCCGCTTCGATTCGCTTCGTGTAGACGTCGCACAGTCCGACGACCTCCACGCCTTGACAGGAGAGGGCCTGTCTCAGAAGCTCCGTGCCGCGATCGCCGACGCCAATCCAGGCGAGACGCACGCGTTCATTCGCGCCGAGCACCCGCTGCGGGTTCGCGGCCGCCAGCGTGCCTGCCAATCCGGCGACTTTGCCTAGAAAATGACGGCGGGAGTCCTGCGAGCGCTGCATATGATTCGATGGTATCGCGATGCGCCCGCCGGCGTGAACCGAAGGCGCTACCAGAGGAAGTGCTGGCTGCCTGACATTGAGCCTTTTTATTGGTTTTTTGCGCAGATTAAGATATGCTCAATGGCAACCGCGCCGAAGGTTGGGGATTCCGGCTGCACTGGAGGACCTCCGTCATGAAAACAATTCTGTCCGGTCTCGTTGCGCTCTCGAGTATGGTGCTCCCAATCGTTGCGTCGCCATCCGACGCCGCGGATCGGATCTATTTATCCATCCGCAACAATGATTTAGCCGGACTTCGGGCGCAGGTCAAGACTTCCGGAGTCGACATCCGCGAAAAGCGAGGCGCAACGCCTCTCATGCTTGCGGCCGCGTACGGCAGCGTCGATGCGATGAAATTGCTGATCGACGCCGGCGCCGATGTGAACGCCAAGAACGATTTCGAAGCCACAGCGCTTCTTTGGAGCGCCTCTGACATCGACAAAGTACGTC
>JBDTTK010000206.1:0-7171 GCA_039930685.1 Bryobacteraceae bacterium
GCGTGGAACTGCAATCGCAACATGGTCGACGAATTGAAATCCGGGGATATCCACTCCCCTTTATGGTATGCGGTCTTTACTGCATCCCCAACTGCCACGCCAGGAACGTTAATTCATCCGAAACGTTATCGATCTGCCGGTCGATCGGCAGTCCGCCCGAATGCCCGGACTTAGTGTCGTAATGCAGCAGCGCCGGCCGCGGACCCTTCGTCGACGCCTGCAACAGCGCGGCGAACTTACGCGCGTGCGACGGGTCCACGCGCGTGTCGGAGTCTCCGCTCACGATCATAGTTGCCGGATAATTCACGCCCCGTTCCACGTGATGGTAGGGCGAATACTTGTAGAGATATTCGAACTGCTTCGCATCCTCGGACGACCCGTATTCCGGCACCCAGAATCGCGCCACGAGGAACCGCTGATACCGGATCATGTCGAGCAGCGGCACCGCGCAAATCACCGCCTGGAACAGGTCCGGACGTTGCGTCATCGCCGCGCCCACTAGCAGACCGCCATTCGAACCGCCTTCGATCGCCAGCTTCTTCTTGCTCGTGTACTTTTGCGCGATCAGATACTCGCCCGCCGCGATAAAGTCGTCGAAGACGTTCTGTTTCTTGTCGAGCATCCCGTCTTGATGCCACTTCTCGCCGAACTCGCTTCCGCCCCGCAGATTCGCTTCCGCGACTACGCCGCCCATGTCGATAAAACCGGTCAGCAGCGGATTTGCCGACGGCAGGACGGGCACGTTGAAACCGCCATATGCCGTCAGTAGCGTGGGGTTATTGCCGTCGAGCTTCAGTCCCTTCTTGTAGGCCAGGAACATCGGCACCTTGGTCCCATCTTTCGACGTGTACCAGACCTGCTTGATCTCGACCGAGTTTGCGTCGAACGGGATCTTCGGCTCAAACCACACGGACTGCTTCGCGGTCGCGACATCGTAGCGATAGATCGTCGTGGGACGTCCGTAGGTCGTAAACGAGTAGTACGCGCTATTGCTCTTCCATCGCCCAAACGGACCGCCCATATTGCCGATGCTGGGCGGCGTCAATTCGCGGATCAGCTTGCCGTCGACGTCGAGGATTCGCGCCTTCGGGATCACGTTCTCAAGCGTCTCGACGATCAGGCGGCCGCCCGCGAGCGTGAATCCCTGGATCGGAAACTTACCTTCCGGGACCACTTCTTTCCAGTGCGCCATTTCCGGCGCGGCAATCGTCGCGCGGAAAATCTTGGAGTTGGTTGCCTTGTAATCCGAGCTGATGAAGATGTCGTCGCCGCCCAATTCCGCGTTGAAATGGGCGCGGATGCCCTGCACGATCGGCTTAATCGTTCCGGTTTTGCGTTCCAGCATCCAAAGATCCTGCTTGTCGCCGCCCGCAGCGTTGCCGGCCGAAATCAGAATGTGTGCTTCGTCATCGCTCTTCTGGATGCCGATGTAGTCGCTCGCGCCATAGGCTTTGCCGAAAAGCTCCTGATCCGCGGATGGCTTCGTGCCCATCTTGTGGAACCGCATCCGTGGACCATCTTTCGTGAAGGTCGCATAGTAGAACCCGCTTTTGTCATTCAGGATGGCAGTTCCCGAGTAGCGCGCGCGCGGCAAAATGTCTGTCAGATCCTGCATCGTGTCGATGCTGCGTAGATGCAGTTCGAGTTCGTCCTCGCCGCCCTTGCGTAGGCCGTAGGCCATCAAGGTCCCGTCCTCCGAAAACGCCATGGGAGCCGCCGAGATCGTCCCATCGGCGCTCAGCGTGTTCGGATCTATCAGTACGATCTCTTTGCCGTCAAGGCCCTTGCGCATGTACCAGACCGCCTGACGCTGCGTGCCCCGGCGCGCGGAGTAGAAGAACCGTCCGCTCCGCTCGGACGGCGCGCTCATCGTGTCGACGCGCATCAGCGCCGCCATCCGCGCATGAATCTTCTCGCGGCCAGGAAACTTGCTGAGTTCCGCTTGCGTGTACTTCATCTGCTCGCCGACCCACGCCCGCGTTTCGGGCGAATTCTGGTCCTCGAGCCAGCGGTACGGATCGCTAATCGACTTGCCGTGAAGCTCTTCGATTACCGGAGCGACTTTTGTCTTGGGTGGGGAATCCGCCAGCAGAAGCATGGAAAAAGGAGCCAACAACAACCAGCACTTCATACGTCCGAAAGATAGCATGGCGCCTTCGGCATAATGGTCGAACACATGGCGTCTGCCCCAAAGCCGGTTCCGTTTCTCGAGACGATCGATGCGCGTGTCGCTCTAAGCAAGGCCGGAAAGATACGAATTTCCTGCCCGCTGGCAGAAGACGTCCGGAATTACGTCGGCAACATGCACGGAGGAGTCATCGCCGCCATCGCCGAAGCCGCTGCGCGCGCCGCGCTGCGGTGTGCCCATCCGAAGGGAAAGCAATCGACCATCGAAATGAAGCTGAATTACTTCCGGCCGATCGTTAAAGGTGAAATAACCGCCGTCGCGGATCTGATCAGCGGCGAATCCACCATCTGCGTCGCCAACGTGGAGTTGTTCGATTCGGCGAAGAATTTGGCGGCCGCGGCAATCGTCACCATGCAGCGTTGAGACCATTGCGAACAGACAGCGAAGAACCACTAAGAAAAACCACTAAGAAGAACCACGAACAAAGTGAGCGGTCCCCCATACTGCTCTCCCAAAACATAGCCCCAAAAAAGACGGAAGGCCGGGCTCATCGCCCGGCCTCACCCGTAAGGTCCTACATGCTGACTTAAATCTCGATCTCTACGCTTGCGCTGCCGCCGTTTCCTCCACGATGCGACCGTCGAACAGGTGGATCTGCCGGTCCGCGCATTTTGCATACCGCGGATCGTGCGTCACCATGATGATCGTCGCGCCGTTCTTGTGCAGATCCGACAGCAATTCCATCACCGCCTCGCCGTTCGCCGAGTCGAGGTTTCCGGTCGGCTCGTCGGCGAGCATGATCGCCGGATCTCCGCCGATCGCACGCGCCACAGCAACGCGCTGCTGTTGGCCGCCCGATAGCTGCGACGGATAATGCTTCACGCGATGCGACATGCCAACGCGCTCCAGCGCCTCATGGACCCGCTTCTTCCGTTCCGCGCTGCCCATCCCGCGATAGGTGAGCGGCAGCTCGACGTTTTCGTACACCGTCAGGTCGCCGATCAGGTTGAACGCCTGGAAGATGAATCCGATCTCGCGATTCCGCACGCGCGCCCGCTCGCTCAGCTTCATCCCCTGCACTGGAGTGCCGTTCAGAACATACGTTCCCGACGACGGCGAATCGAGCAGGCCAAGAATCGCCAATAGCGTCGACTTTCCGCAGCCGGACGGACCCGCGATCGAAAGATACTCACCCTTCTTCACATTCAGGTGAATCCCCTGGAGCGCGTGCGTCTCCATGTCGTCGGTGTGAAACACCTTCGCGACACTATCCAGTTGCAGAAGTGCTTGATCGTGAGCCATTTTGTTTTCCCCTATCGGCGTTTATCTCGAGGCCAACACGTCTTCGAAGAACCGCAGCGCCCGCGCATCTTTGCTCTGGCCCAGCCAGAACATCGCCTGCTTTTTCACCGCTGCGTTCGAGTGTGATCGCGCCACCTCGATCAGTTTCGGGATACCTTCGCCGTTCGGCATCTGCGTAAGGGCAAAGACAGCCTTCTTTTTCACTTCCGTATCCGGATCCGTTTCCAGCGCGCGCTGGATGGCGTCCGAAGAAATCTTGCTGCTCGCCCGCTGCGCCAGCCAGAACAACGCCTGACCTCGTACGCGAGCACTCTTATCGTCATGCGCGGCGCGAATCACGGCATCCATTGCGCCCGTTTCCTTGCTTTGCGTCAGCCCGAAAATTGCTTCTTCCCGGACCTTGTCGCTCGCATCGTCCCGCAGGATGCGCGTCAGAGTTTCATACCCGTGTTTCCCGCGAGCGTTACCTAACCAGAACAGACTTTTCCTACGAATACTTTCGGGCTGCGACGAAGCCACAAACCGGTCGAGCGCCGCATCCGCCGCTCCATCTCGATGATTCGCAATGGCTGAGATCGCGCTATCGAACCTCCGTGACGCCTCCCGGCTGGCTTCCTTCGAGCTGTCGTCCGCCTTTACGAACGTTTCGAGCAGCGCAATACTGTCCGCCGGGCGGACTCCGCTGAGCATAAACACAGGCAAACCCCCAGCGTCGATCGCGCAATCCGGCGTAAACGTCCGGATCTTGGTCACTTGCCGCTGTTCTACGCGAAAGAACACAAAGAAATCCCGAAATCCTTCGAGCGGAACCGCCGGACCCGCCGGTGCTGCGGTCACGGTCCCTTCCCGCATCGTTCCGGTCGCCGATCCCTCAATCGAGCACCCCGAACTGCAATTTCCGTTCCAGCAGTTGTAGCAGCACATGCTGCGATCCCCTGGAATCATGGGAACGCTATAGGCAACCCACATCGGGCCGGGCTGCCCATTCACGATCCCGCGAAAAACGCCGTCCAACCCGGACGCCGCATCCCGCGCCTGCACCTGTGCGTTCACCAGCCTGGGCTGCTGGGCAAACCCCATACCAGCCAGAAATAAGGACGAAGCCAACCAGAAAGAGAGAGTGCGATACATTGCTTTCTCCCTTACTTACCCAAGAGTTCCACCATATAGTCGGTGGCGTCCTTCGACTTCATTAAGGAGAGATTACGCACGCACTCGCGGCGAAGTTCCGGATCTGTCTCTTTTTTCGCCACTTCGACCAGATGCTTGGCGGAATTCTGACGGAAAAGCGCCCGGATGATCTCTTCTTTGATCTCTTTGTCGGACTCCGAAGAGTACAGGTTCGTCAGAATATCGGCGCTCTTCTCCCGCCGAATCATACTCAGTCCGCGGATCGCGCCGCGGCGAAGCCGGGCATCCTTCTCCGACTTGGCGATCTCTAGGAGTTTGTCCGTCTGCCCCGTCATGAACATCGACTGGATGATGCTCTCCTTGTTGTCGACGTTGGTTTCGCTTGCGTACAGCTGGCCAAGCTCTACTTCGCCGTGGATCGAACCGAGATAGCGGATAGCTTCGTGCCGCAATTCAGTGTTCTGCTCGTTCTTTGCGGCATTGAAAAGGCGTTCTTTGTCCTGGCCAATCATGAATCCGCGGAGAACCGCGCGCTTCACGGTGACATCGTTCACGGACGAATAGATGTCGTTGAGCAGCCCTCGCGACTCCTTCGAGCCGTAGATACCCAGGTACTCGACTGCCTTCAACTGCAGGTCGGGGTTCGACGACGAACCCTTTGCATACGAGGCAACGATCTGCCGTGACTTATCGGATCGGCTCTGCGCCAACACAAACAGAGCGCGCTCTTTCAACTTCAATCCGTTTTTCGGATCCGTCAACAACTTCTCGAGCAGCGGCACGGCACGTTCCGGATCGGACTGGATCAGGCTGTTAATCGCCAGTAGCTTCAGGTCTTCATCGTCCTGATTTTCCGGAGAGACTCCCTGCCCGGAGGCTTGCCGGAGTTCCACGCCCAGCGCCTTCGCATCGTTTACCCAGCGGCTCTGCGCGAAGCCCTTTTCGAGCATCGCAAGGGTGGCTTGCGCCTCTTCGCGTCGGCCCATCTTTCCCAACGTATAGGCCTTCCAGTAGAGCGCTCCGTCCGTTCGGGGACCCTTTCCTTCGATGACCTTATCGAAATACTTCAAGGCCTTCTCATAGTCGCGGCGGTCCAGCGACCGCGAACCCGATTGGTACGCGTCGGAGTAGGACCTTTCCGTCTCGCGCACTCGCTGCGCGGCCTCCCTGACCCGTTGTGACGCCTCCCGTGCCCGATCAGCGGCTTCCCGCTCCCGGTCGGCCTGCTCGCGCTGACGGTCGGACTGGCTCGACTGCCCAGGCTCAAATAGCAGCGCCATCGGCGCGTGCAAGCCGGACAGGTCCATTTGCAGAGTGGCCAGGGGAGCGAGGCGTCCATACAGACCGCTCATACTCGCTCCAATCGATGCGCCAAACCCAGCGCCGAACCCACCACCAAACCCGGGCTGATCGTCGAACAGCGAGACTCCGGGCAGGTGCTCCATCGAGAGCATGGGCTCCATCGGCGGCATCGGAGGCATGACCGGCATCGACGGAACGACCCACAGCCGCGATGGAGGAGCCGCCGGCGCTACCGGAGCCGCGGGTCGCGGAGACTGCGCATAAAGAATGAATGGGCCGGACTTGCCGGGCCTCAGCGGCGCGGACGGCCGCGCCGCTGGAGCCGGCGGCGCTGGACTGGGGGGAAAGGGTGCGGGCGGTTGCGCCTGCAACGCCAGTCCAGCGGCCAGTGCTGCTATGCCGGTAACTACCCGGCTACGGAAAGAAGGTTTCGTATTCATGTGCGTTCCTTTGGATCGGTCTTCGACTTACTTTTTGCATGGGAGTACGGTTCGCTCGTCTGATGCGAGCGTTTCCGGAATCCCGGTCTTCGTTTGCGTTACAGAGTTCCTTGTGCCCCGGCCGGCGAGGCGCTTTGATTCGAGTTGACTTTGTTTTGAAAGACTTTGACTTTGAACAGCAGCCCGCGTTCCTCGATCTGATGGCGCAAATCCGCCATTTGCTGGGAACTAACGCTTGCTGGACTGTGCGCGATCTCGAGCAGGGTCCGCTCCAGATCGTCGAGCAGCGAGGCGGTGCCTGCGTCGCCTGAACTCACGGCCGTCTGGCGGTAGATGCGGTTCGCTTCGACCAGATCCTCGGCGGCCGTCTGTTCATAGGTGATATCGAAGTTGCCCTTGGCCTGCGCCCCGGCGTTCGCCACCTCAACCAGCACCATTTGCGAGCGCTCGAGGTGCTCGCCGACCGCGACCAGCAGCAGGCGCTCGCGGACCTTCGCATTCGAAGCCGTCTGCGTGGACGCTGGACCCGTCGCGGGCGCTTGCTTTGTAAAGCGTCCGGCCACAAAGGCCGCCATCAGCAGCGCGGCCATCGCCGCGGCCGCCATCCACTTTTGCGGAGTCGCGAACCAGGTCAGCCAACTTGCCGTCCTGGAAGTCCGCGGCAGCTGCGGAGCGAGTTTCCGCCAGACTTGCGCCTCGTAATTTGGCGCGCGTTCCGGGACTGGAGCAGCATCCACGGTGTTCAGTACCCGCTGCAGCGTCTGATACTGCGAACGGCATTCTGAACATCCGGAGAGATGCGTTTCCGTTTCCGCGGAGGCTTCCGCAAGCTCTCCGTAGTAATGCAGAACGAATTGTTCTTCTGTTA
>JBDTTK010000207.1:0-7171 GCA_039930685.1 Bryobacteraceae bacterium
AAGCGACGAAGAACGCCAGCGGCTGAAGAAGATTCTCACCGGCCGCAAGCCAGTTGGCTCCGGCGGATTTATCACCCGGACCGCCGCCGAGGGCCGCACCGAAGAAGAGATCGCGGCGGACATGGAGTTCCTCCACAATCTGTGGACCGACATCAAGCGCAAGGCCGACCGCAAACCTGCGCCGCTACTGCTCCATCACGACCTCGACATCGTGCAGCGAATCCTTCGCGACCAGCTCACCGACAACTTCAAGGCGATCTGGGTCGATAGCGAAGACATGTATGAGGGCGTCCTCAGCTTCGTGCAGCGCTTCCAACCGGCCTTAGTTTCTCGCGTGAAACTCTACACGCGCGAGGCGCCGATTTTCGACGCGTTCAGCATCACGAACGAATTGGAGAAGGCCCTTCGGCCCAAGGTGTGGCTGAAGTCGGGCGGCTACATCGTCATCAACCAGACTGAAGCGCTGGTGGCCATCGACGTCAACACCGGCAAGTATGTCGGCAAGTCGAATCGGCTCGAAGATACGATCGTGAAGACGAACACCGAGGCGATCAAGGAGATCGTCCGGCAGATCCGGCTCCGCGACCTCGGCGGCATCATCGTCATCGACTTTATCGACATGGACGAGCGTAAGAATCGCCAAAAGGTGATGACCGCGCTCGAGGAAGCCATGCGCGTCGATCGCGCGCCCTACAAGATTCTCCAGTTCAACGATTTCGGATTAGTGGCGATCACGCGCAAGCGCGTGAAGCAATCGCTCGAACGCACTCTCTGCTCGCCGTGCCCGCATTGCGAAGGCGCCGGGTATGTGAAGAGCGTCCAGACGATCGTCGGCGAGATCCTGACCGAAGCCCGCAAGATGGCCGCCAGCGTCGAGGGCAAGGATGTCATGCTGCGCGTGCATCCCGATGTCGCGAAGGTAATGAAGTCCCATTCGAACAAGTACCTCGAAGAGCTGGAAGAAGTTCTCCGACGGCCGGTGCTCGTGAAGAGCGACACCACGCTGCATCACGAGAAATTCGACTTGGCATAGTCCCGAAACCACTCGGCAATCACTTGATCCCACGGCTGGAACCAGTTAGCATTCAGCCATGCGCCTGATTCTTCTCTCCGCGGTCTGCGCCGCCTTGCTCGCGGCTCAGGACAGCGACTCGGTCCTGCTGACTTCGGTCATGTACAGGACGCAGCAAGCGTCGAATACCAGCCTCACCGACGAGCAGCGGGCGGAAGTGAATCGCCTCGGGCAGCTCGGCCAGCAGCTCGGCACCGCCGGAAAGTATGGCGAGGCCATGCGCAGCTTTCACCACGGCATGGCGGTGATGCAGGGCGTTCCCTGGAGCACGTCGCTCGAGTTTGCATCGTCCATTCAAGCCAAAGTCGACCATGCGCTGGCACAGCCGGGCAAGACGGTCACGGTTAGCCTGACATCGATGTATGCCACCGAAAAGCCAGTGGCCGACACTTTCACCGCGACAGTCGTTCTACGAAACGCGCGCGGACCCGCTTCAGCCGAAACGGTCGTCGCCGACGCGAAGGCGCTCGACCCGGCGAAACTGCCGGTGTCGATCACCGTTCCGGTCCCCGCCGACGCGCAAGGATACGACCTGCTGGAAGTCCGTCTCGTGCCGTCCGAGGGCACTGTCGATCCGAAGGCGAAGACCAGGTTCACGAAGAGCATTCCGGTCCGGATCGAATCACTCTCCGCGCAAATCGCAGCGCTGCGCGAACGCCTGACCGGAGCCAAGGCGCAGGACAGTCCAGCGGTGCTTGCGGCGTCGTATACCGCATCGCTGTATGACTGGGCTGACGCGGGCACGGTCAATCCACAGCGCTACGACTTTCGCAAGGAAATCGCGAACGCGATCGCGTTGATCGACGCCGTCGACGGAGGAGTGGATCCGTTTGCGTCGAAGAAGGGTGACTTCCGCCGCGCCTATCGATCGGACGTCGATCAGCAGTTGCAACCATATCGCATCTTCGTTCCGGACAGTTACGACGGCACCAAGGCGGCTCCGCTGGTGGTCGCGCTGCACGGCATGGGCGGCAACGAGGATTCGATGTTCGACGGCTACGAGCAGAACCTCAAGCGCGAGGCTGCCAAGCACGGCTTCCTCGTAGCGTGTCCGAAGGGCCGGACGATGGCATCGATGTATCGTGGCAGCGCCGAAAAGGACGTGATGGATGTGCTCGCCGACGTGCGTCGCGACTATAAGGTGGACGGCAACCGCATCTACCTCATGGGTCATTCGATGGGCGGCTACGGCACCTGGACCGTTGCGATGAATCATCCGGATGTTTTCGCCGCGCTCGGACCGTTCGCCGGCGGCGGCAATCCGGCCGGCATGGCAAAGATCAAGGACATCCCCGAGTATGTCGTGCATGGCGACGACGACAAGACGGTCAGCGTGGCGGCATCCCGCATGATGGTCGAGGCCGGCAAGAAGGTGGGCGCCCCGATCGAATATGTCGAAGTGCCCGGCGGAAGCCATTCCGGTATCGTGGCGCCGAATATCGCCGCGATGCTCGATTTCTTTGCGAAGCAGCACAAGTCCGAAGCGGTAGGCGCGAACTAAACGGGCGGGCGCGTGAAGACTTGTCCGCATCTGGCTGGGCTTGAGGCGGAGCTCATTGCCAAAGGCATAGAGGTCGAGGACGGACGCGATAGCCCGTACGGCCCGGACTGGGGTCTTTGGAGTGGCGTCACTTGCGTCTTCGATGAGCCTTCGCTGCGCCGGAGGCTGGCGATTCCCAAGTGCGTAGAGTACACGGAATACGACGGACGGGTGGCGGGCAGCGACGCCACGTTTTACTGCAAGGAATGCAAACGCGCGATCATGGGCATCCATCCGCATTACGCGAACGCGAGTATTCCCCGGGTATCGTAGTTCATTGGCATTGCTGCATAGTCAATTGGATCAGAACACGAACGGAATGAGACTTTTTGTGTGCTCTCGGTACACGACGTACTGCTCGCCGAATTCCGCGAGCAGATAGCTCTCTTCGAGGCGTGACTTGTACCAAAACCCGACGAGCACGGGCAGCCATCCGAGAAGGGCGCGCAACTCACCAACCGAGATCGCGGTCCCGAGCATCGCCAGCAGCAAGCCTGTATAGATCGGGTGGCGTACGATGCGATAGGGTCCGCTGCGAACGAGAGTATGGCGTTCCTTAACCGTCACCGTAGCGCTCCAGTTTCCGCCTAGAAACACGCGCGCCCAAATCGCGAAGCCTACGCCCAGCGCGGTAAGTACAAGGCCGCACTCTTCCGCGATACCGTTGCGCGGAACGAACCTGGAAGACAGGGAGCCAAGATCCGGCTGAGGTGCGAAAATCAGCAGGATCCCTAAGAGCAGAAGACCAGAGTGCAAGGCCCGCGATGCGGCCGGCTGCGATCGCACCGTTTGCTTGTTCCGCAACGTGCCGACGATCCAGACCGCGGCTAGCGCGGCCCACAATCCGTAGGTCAGACTTTGAACAGTGAAACTCATGCTGCAACGTTAAACGAGCGTAAATCCACTTCCAGCCTGTCACGACGATCCGCGCGAGGTAACGGGCCGATACGACACCAGACATGAAAATGCCACGACGGCTTGGACCAGTCGTGGCATTTGATCAGCGGAGACGCTGGACGTTATTTGGGCTGCGCGACAGTGCGCAGATACGGCTTCAGCGTTTTGAATCCGGCAGGGTATTTCTCCTTCGCCTGCTCATCCGAAACCGACGTGAGAATGATGACGTCATCGCCGTCTTTCCAATTCACCGGCGTCGCGACCTGGTGCTTGGCGGTCAGTTGCATGGAGTCGAGAACGCGGAGGACCTCGTCGAAGTTGCGGCCGGTGGTCATTGGATAAACAAGCATCAGCTTGACCTTCTTGTCGGGTCCGACGATAAACACGGTCCGCACGGTGGCGTTGTTCGCGGCGGTGCGCCCTTCGCAACTGTCTCCCGCTTCCGCCGGAAGCATGTCGTACAGCTTGGCAACCTTGAGTTCGGGGTCTCCGATCATCGGGTAGTTGACCTTGTAGCCTTGCGTCTCTTCGATGTCGCCCGCCCATTTCCCGTGGTTTCCGACCGGATCCACGCTGAGGCCGATCACCTTGCAGTTTCTCTTTGCAAACTCGGGCGCGAGCTTGGCCATGTAGCCCAGTTCCGTGGTGCAGACCGGCGTGAAATCCTTGGGGTGCGAAAACAGGATCGCCCAGCCGTCACCGATCCAATCGTGGAACTGGATAGTGCCTTGCGTGGTTTCCGCTGAAAAATTCGGGGCTTCATCGTTGATTCGTAATGACATGGAATATCCTTCTCCTCAATGGTTGCTTGCGCTTGAGCGGGTCGGCAACTATTAGCTCTAAATCGATCGTGATACACGTGTTTGCCTTAGGCAAAATCGCGTGCAAGGGCTTGCTGCGTGAATTGCTATTTCTATGCTATCTGTTTTTTGTGCGGATGGAACGCTCTCTTTGGTTTCGAGCCGGCGCGTTTCCGGCGATTTGGCTATTCCTCGCGGTCGCGGCACAAGCGGCCGAGATCCGCGTTTTCTCCGATCTGACGCGCGTCGGACCGAACGGAATGGTGCTGGAAATCGACCGCGGTCGCGCCACGAAACCGCGCGAAATCCTGTCGCCCGCGGCAGTACGGAATGGCTTTACGTCGTTCCACGTTTTCATCGACGCGGCGCCGACCGAACCATGGACGCTGTATGTCGGCCAAAATCCGGACAAATCGGCGTCGGTCGATCTGTATAGAGTAGAGTTCGAAGGCAGCACCCCTGTGCGGTTCATCCACTCGGAGCAGCCGATCGAGGGCACCGGCCCCGCCGTCGTCTGGCTCGATCTCTTTCTCGCGAAGGACGCCCCGGTAGACCGCATCAAGATCGAGCCGCAGTTGCAGACCGCCGGGCGCAGCGACTGGATCGTGTATCCGATGGAGGTCCGGGTCGTGGATGCGCGGGTGCCGGGAGCAAAGCGGACTCCGATGGATTCAGGTGCTGGGCCGAATGCGGCGGCTGATTCGGGAGCCATACGAATCCTGGCGCGGCAGTTGTGTGCCGGGCAGCAACCTGAGGCTCAGCGCAGTTTGAGAGACCCGTTGAACCCGCAAGGTTTTTTGCACCGCAATTTCCTGCAGGACTTATCGCTGATGCGCTTCCCGGATGATGCCGATTGGCTTTGGCTGATGACGAAGGCGCCGGACCGCAAAGCGTGGTGCAAGAACCCGGTACGCCCGCCGGACGCAAGCGCGGAATGGTACTTGCGAATCCGCGACAGACTGTTGCTGCGCTAGGCGCCGCAGCAACGGAAACAAGTCTGGTACCCTCGCAGGAATGCGACACTCACGTCTGCTCGCTGCCGCGGTTCTAGGCCTGTCGCTGGCGCCCCTTAGCTTCCCTCAAGCTCTCGAGCCGATCCGCCACACGCTCCGGTTTCCGGCGCCACAAACGAACTACGTCGAAGTAGAGGCCTCCGTGCCGACCGAAGGCAAGCCTCACATCGAGATGATGATGGCGGTCTGGACGCCTGGCTCCTATTTGGTGCGTGAGTACTCGAGAAACGTGGAGAATGTGCACGCCGACGCATCGGGGAAAGCGCTCGCCGTTGAGAAGACCCGCAAGAATCACTGGTCCATTCAAACCGGCGGCGCCGCGCGGATCCACTACTCCTATCGCGTCTACTGCCATGAAATGGCGACTCAGACTTGCTTCGTCGAAGCAGGATTCGCGATGCTCAATGGCGCGCCCACTTTCATGACACTCTCCGAGAAAGCGGTGCGGCGGCACGAGGTCGAAATTGTATTGCCATCAAGATGGTCTCGGGCCATGACGGGCCTGGAAGGGGGGCCGCTCAAGTATTCCGCACCGGATTTCGACACGCTAATCGATTCGCCGATTATCGCCGGGAACCCGGCGGTCTACGAATGGGAGATCGACGGCAAGAAGCATTACCTCGTCGACACTGATGAAGCGGGCGTTTTCGACGGCGGTAGAGCAGCCCGGGATACCGAGAAGATCGTCCGCGAATACAAGCGGATGTTCGGTTCCCTGCCCTATTCGAAATACGTATTCATTAATATGCTTACGGAAGGTGGCGGCGGCACGGAACACAAGAACTCGGTCCTGATGATCGCGAGCAAGTGGGCCACTCGCTATCCTTTCGATCCCACCGCGGCGGATGCTCCGGCGGCGGAAGGCGCGCGTGTGCGGCGGCCATCCTATTCCGGCTGGCTGGGGCTCGCCAGCCACGAGTACTTCCATGCATTCAATGTGAAGCGCCTGCGGCCCGTCGAACTCGGCCCGTTCGACTACGACAATGAGGTCTACACGCGAAGCCTGTGGGTGTCGGAAGGAGTCACCTCGTACTACGGCCCCCTCGCCGTAAAACGCGCGGGCCTCACCACCCGCGACGAATTCCTGCGGACGATGGGCGGAGCGATCTCGCAACTCCAGTCAACTCCCGGCCGTCTGGAGGTACCGGTCGAGCAAGCCTCGTTCGACGCGTGGATCAAGCACTACCGGCCCAACGAGAATTCGGCCAATACGACGATCAGCTATTACACAAAGGGCGAAGTGATCGGGTTTTTACTCGACGCGAAAATCCGGAAGGCGACCAACGGAGCAAAATCGCTGGACGACATGATGAAGCTCGCCTACGAACGATTTGGCGGACCGCGGGGCTTCACGCCCGGTGAGTTCCGAAAGACGGCCTCGGAGGTCGCGGGGCAGGATCTGAGCGGATGGTTTCATACGATTCTTGAGACGACCGAAGAACTGGACTACGCGGAGGCGCTCGACTGGTTCGGACTCCGGTTCCGCGACGTCCCCGCGCGCGGACCGGTAGCGAGCGTCGCTCACGGCGCTATTTTGAACGGCCTCGTCGTAACTCAACTGCGCCGAGGTACGCCAGCATACGACGCCGGATTGAATGTGAACGACGAAATCATCGCCGTCGACGGCTTCCGCGTCACTGCACAGAACTTCCAGACTCGTCTCGAAGCGTTCCAACCGGGCGATGCGGTCTCGCTGCTAGTGGCGCGCCGGGACGAACTGATCAAGATCCCCTTAAAGCTCGGCGCACCGCCAAAACCCTGGGGACGCCTCGATGTCCGGCCTGATGCGACCGACGACCAGCAGGCTCACCTGGCCGCCTGGCTGTTCGATAAGCCATCGTCTCGCTAA
>JBDTTK010000208.1:0-7168 GCA_039930685.1 Bryobacteraceae bacterium
AGTTCCGGCACCGACAGCCGGACGTTCAACGGCATCACGATCCCGCCCGCCTGCACGACACCGTAATAGCCTTCGATCAACTGATGGTTGTTGAAACTCAAGTAGGCGACCCGGTCTCCCGGCTGGATACCAGCTTTCGTGAGCGCGGTCGCCAGCTTTTCGCAGCGCTCACCAAACTGCGCGTAGGTGAACTGCTTGTCGCCGCACACGATGCCAAGCTGGTGGGGAAACACGTCCATGGCGCGATGCAGGCAGCGAAGAGGAGTTAGAGGAACAAACATGGTTAATGCACGATTGTACCCGAGCCCTATGTGCCTTCGTCATTCGTCTGGAGTGCTATGCGCAATCGCGCCCCGTGCACGAACCCGTGCAAGAATGACGGCTGCATGCGCTGCTGGGAACTTCGTCATTTCGGCCTCGATGGCCTAACCCTCGCCAACCGCACGGACCCTCACCCTGGACCGGGCCAAGTCCTGGTGCGTGTGCGCGCCGCGTCACTGAACTACCGCGACTGGTTGATGGTCGCTGGCAAATACAACCCGCGCCAGAAGCTGCCGCTGATTCCATGCTCAGACGGCGCCGGCGAAATCGTGGAGACCGGACCCGGTGTCGAACGCCTTAAACCCGGCGACCGTGTGATGGGTGTCTTCTCCCAAGGCTGGCTCAGCGGACGTCCGGATCGAGAGAAGATCGGCCGGGCTCTCGGCGGACCTGTCGACGGCATGCTGACTCAGCTGGCTGTATTCCCCGAGGAAGGCGTCGTCCACACGCCCGCGCATCTCACCGACGCCGAGGCAGCCGCGCTGCCCTGTGCCGCAGTCACCGCCTGGAACGCCGTCATCGAGCAGGGCGCGATCAAAGCTGGGGACGCCGTGCTGGTACAGGGGACGGGCGGCGTGTCTCTCTTCGCCCTGCAGTTCGCCAAGCTGGCGGGCGCGCGCGTCATCGTAACGTCCTCGAGTGACGAGAAACTCGAGCGGGCGCTCGCGATGGGCGCCGATGACGGCATCAACTACAGAACGAACCCCGATTGGGCCAAGCGCACCCGTGAACTCACTGACGGCGTTGGTGTCGACCATATCGTCGAAGTCGGCGGAGCCGGTACGCTCGGCCAGTCGCTCAAAGCAGTCCGCGTCGGCGGCGCGATCAGCGTCATCGGCGTACTGGCGGGCAACGCATCCGAACTGAACGTGATCCCGATCCTGATGCAGAATATCCGTCTCCAGGGCGTAATGGTCGGCAGCCGCGAGACGTTCGAAGCACTGAACCGCGCGATCGCGCAAAACATGCTGAAGCCTGTCGTCGATCGCGTCGTCCCCTTCGAGGACGCGCCCGCCGCCTTCGAACATCTGGCTTCCGCAGCGCACTTCGGCAAAGTGTGCCTGGCGTGGAACTAAGGAATTATTCCTCGCGCAGCGCGTCCATCGGATCGAGCAAAGCGGCTCGCCGCGCCGGAAGATACGCCGCCAGAAATGCCGCGGCAGCAAGCAGGACCGCCGCCGCGAGCATCGTCGCCGGATCGCGCGGCGTCAGTCCGTAAAGCAGGGAAGCGACCGCGTTGGCCGCGGCAATGGACAACGCGGCGCCGGCGAGCAATCCGCACGCGACCAACACTCCCGCCTCGCGCAAGACCATTCCCGTAACCTGCGACCGGCTGGCGCCCAGCGCCAGTCGAATTCCGATTTCATTCTTCCTGCGGGCCGCCATGTAGGAAATGACGCCGTAGAGTCCGATGGCGGCAAGCAGCGCGGCCAGTCCGCCAAAGAACCCCGAAAGCGTCGCCATCAGCCGTTCCCGGAGCAGCGTGTTCCCCATCTCCGTTTCAAAAACCTGGAACTGGTAAGTGATGGCCGGGTCGGCTTCGGTGAGCGCCTGACGCACTTCGGCGATGACGTCGGCAAGCGGAGCGCCCGACCGGATTACGATCTGCGTCGAAAGATCCGTCTTCGGGTCCTGCGGTTCCGCGAGGAAAGCGATCGGTACGAAGTCTTCGCGGAGATCATTGTATTTCGTGTTGGCAACCGTTCCAATAACCTCGAACGTATCCGGCGCCGGACCGCTCTTCTCTCCCAACTCAAACGTACGTCCGACCGGATTCTGCCCGCTAAAGTATTTCTCGACGAACATCTCGTTGACGATCGCCACGCGCGGCGCGCCTGCGCGGTCGCGTTCAGAAATGTCGCGCCCAGAGAGCATCCGGGTTCCCATGGTTTCGAAATAGCGCGGACCGATACGCGCCAGATTCGTGAAGCCCTTCTTCTCCTTGTCGACGACGACGGATTGAATCCAGTTATTGCCGCTCGCCGGCACGCTGTTGGTGGTCGCCGCCGCGTCCACGCCGCGCAATCCCGCGAGCTTCTGGGCCAGGTTCACTTTGTAGACCCCGCGCCGGTCAGGCGGAATCTTCAGGCTGCCGAAATCGACATTGGTGATGAGAATGCCGGATTGCCGGAAGCCGGCGTCGAGTGTCGCCAGGTTGCGGAGAGTGCGGACGAACAGCGCCGCGCCGAAAACCAGTACCAGCGACAGCGCCACCTGCACCACGACCAGGGCGCGGCGCAGTCCGTGCCGCTCGCGGCCTTCGCTCGATCCGCGTCCGCCGGATTTCATCGCGGCGGCAGGATCGGTGCGCGTCGCCCGTATGGCTGGCGTCAGTCCAGTCAGCACGCAAGTGAGGACCGCCATCGCCATCGTGAACGCCAACATCCGCCAGTCCGTCCGGAGATCGACGAAAACCGGATCGGTCGAGGTACCTAGGTAGGTAACCAGAATGCCGCTGAGTCCTCGTGCCAACAGGGCGCCTAATGCGGATCCGATTCCCGCCAGCAGCAAGCTCTCGGCGAGTAGTTGACGGATAATCCGCCCTCGGGAAGCGCCCACCGCCAGCCGGACCGCGATCTCGCGCTCACGAGCCGCCGCACGGGCAAGCAACAGGTTCGCCAAATTGGCGCACGCGATGACCAGGACGAGTCCCGCGATGCCGAGCAGCAACCAAAGCGGCGTTTCGTATTCGAGGCGCAGATACGAATACCCGGACGCAGCCGATTTGGCCGAAAATTTGATGTTGCGCCAGGCCCGGATGGCTCCCGCGTCGTAGCGCTCCGGTATCGTGGCGTCGAACAGGCCGGGTGAAATCGCAGAGAGATGCGCACTCGCCCGCTGCGGTGTCCAACCCGGTTTCAGCCGCCCGATTGCGGCAAGCCACCACGCGTTCCGCTGTTTCAAATAGCTGTACTCACCACGTACGACGGGCTCCAGGCACACCGGCAATGCGAAATCGAATCCGCGGCCCACTTCGACGCCGGAAAACCCGAGCGGTGTTACGCCGATCACCGGAAGCCGATTCCCGTCGATGGTCATCACCCGGCCGAGGATCGCGCTCGCCCCTCCGAATTCGCGCTGCCAAAACGCATGGCTGATGACGATGCCTGTTGACCCGGCCACTGCGCCGCAGCCCGCCCGGTCTTCTTCCGCCGAGAATACGCGCCCGAGAACCGGAGTCACGCCGAGCGTTTGAAAAAATTCGCCGGTGACCCAGATGGCGTTCCGCGAGAGGCGCGATTCGCCGGACGACGACAAGTTGAAGACTTCGCTGCCCCACGCCGCGACTTGCGAGAAGGCCTCCTGATGCGCGCGGAGCTGTTCCCACAACGGGTACGTGATAAACGGGAAGCGGCTGGTTTTGCGGCCCCATGCCCCGCGCGTGCTGCCCACGTCGACACTCACCAGTTGCTGCGGGTCTTTGACCGGGAGGGTCCGCAGGCGGACCGCGTCGAGCAGCTGAAAGATCGCCGTGTTCGCGCCGATACCCAACGCGAGCGACGTCACGGCAACCACCGTGAACCCGGGGTTCGCGAGCAGCAGGCGGAGGCCGTGGCGCAGGTCCTTCCATAGTTCTTCGGCAAATTGCAGCGTGTTCATGTGATAGATGTCTTCTCTGATTTGCGTGGCATTGCCGAGCAGCCGGTTCGCGGCAGCCCGCGCATCTGCTGGCGACATGCCGCGTGCAAGGTTCTCTTGCGTTTCGTTCTCGATATGGGCTTCGAGCTCGCGCCGCCGCTCCTCGTCCCAACGGCGACGATGAACGAATTTCTTCCAGCTCATTGGAACCTCACCTACTCCTCGCGCAGAGCCGTCATCGGATCGATTCGCGACGCGCGCCACGCCGGCAGGTAACTGGCGGCCAGCGCGGCCACGGCCAGCAAAGCCATCGCCGCGCCCAATGTCAGCGGATCGCGCGCGGACAGCCCGTAAAGCAGCGATTCGGCCGTTCTTGAAACACCAAGCGTAAGCACCACGCCCAGCACGAGCCCGGCTGCAAGCATCCAGCAGGCGTCCTGCAGAATCATGCGCACGACCTCACGGCGGTCCGCGCCAAGCGCCATGCGGATGCCGATCTCCGCACGCCGCCGCGCCACAGTATAAGAAATGACGCCGTAGAGTCCGATCACCGCGAGCACTCCCGCCAGCCCTCCGAAGACACCCGCGAGCATCGCCATCAGCCGCTCGCTGGTAAGCGCTTCCATGATCTGTTGGTCGTAGTTGCGAAAGCCGAGGCTGATCTCCGGTCGCACGCTGGTGACGGCGCGCGTGATCGACGACGCGAGCGCCTCTTTCGGCAGCGTCGACCGCACCAGGAAGTTCGTGTGCTCCCGGCCATTCCCGTACTGTGCGATCGAAGCGTAGAAGAGCGGCCGGAATTTCTCCCGCACATCCTGATACTTCGAGTCGCGCACAACGCCGATCACTTCGTAGTTGGTTTGCGGCTCGTCCGGCTCCGCCAGCGTGCGGAACGTCCGCCCGACAGGATCGCTCTTCGGGAAGAAGGTCTTGGCGAATGCCTCGGTCACCACCGCGACCTTGCGTCCGGCCGCACTGTCACGCTGATCGAAAGTGCGTCCTGTCAGCAAACGCATGTCCATCACGCGAAAATATTCGTGGCTTACGGCGGAAATCCGACTGCCGCGCTTTCGCGTCTCGGTGGATCCGTCCGCATCGATGGTCAGGCTCCAACTGCTATTCGTTAGCGGAACGATCGAGGCGGCCGCAGCGGACTCAATTCCAGGAATCGCCTGCACTTTTTCGAGCAACTCCAGTTGGAAAGCGCCGCGCCGTTCCTTGGGCAGTTCCAGCCTCCTGTAGTCAGCGCTCGCCAGCAGAATACCCTCGTGCCGGAATCCAGTATCGATGTGGACCAGATTCTGGAGGCTGCGTACGAAGAGCAGCGCCGCACACAGCAGCACCAGCGACAGGCCCACCTGCGAGACGACAAGCAGGCGCCGGAGGTCGAACGTGGACCGCTCGCCGGTGAGCCCCCGGCCTCCCGCCTTCATCGCGACCGACGGCGAGGTGCATGTCGCGCGCAACGCCGGCGTCAGTCCGAATAGCAGCGTCGTGAACACCGCAAGTCCGGTGACGAACAGCAGAATTCGTGCATCGGTGTGGATCACAATCGAGAGCGGATCCGATTCTGTTGACAGAAATCCGACCAGAACGCGGGTCAGCAATTCGGCCAACCCGAAGCCCACGGCCGCGCCCAAACCGGCGAGCAACAGGCTCTCCGCCAGCAGTTGGCGGATCAGCCGTCCCCGCGACGCGCCCACCGCCAGCCGGACCGCGATCTCGCGCTCCCGGGCGCTCGCTCGTGCGAGCATCAGGTTGGCCAGATTGGCGCAGGCAATCAACAGGACAAGTCCAGCGATGCCTTGCAGCATCCACAGCGGATTCGCGAACTCTTCCCGGAGGTCCGATGTTCCGCTGGCCCACGGCACCACGCTCAGCCGGAACGCCCGGTACGCTTTGCGGTCGCTCTCATCGTACTCGGGCGCGACCGTTTGCTCGATCATCGAAGGCGACAGCGTTTCGATGTGCGCGGCGGCGCGCGAGACACTCCAGCCGGGCTTCAGCCGTCCGATCACGCCCAGCCACCAGCCGGCGGCATTCGGAGTCATGGTGCGTTCGCCGCGAATCATGGGCTCCGCGCACAGCGGCACCGCCACGTCGAACTGGCGGCCGATCTCCACGCCGAAGAACGCAGGCGCCGTCACACCCGCAATCACGAACGGATGCCCGCTCAGTAGAATCGTCTTTCCGAGCACTGCCGGATCGCCCGCATACTCACGCTGCCAGAAGGCATCGCTCAGCACAGCCGCGGGCGAACCGCAGCCACGGCGGTCGTCCTCTGGCCCGAGGAGGCGGCCGACGGTGGCGCGTACGCCGAGCGTCCGGAAGAAATCGCCGCTGACCCAGAGCCCATTGGCGTAGCGCGCTTCGCCGCCCTGCGTGAGGTCGAAAGGAGTCGTGCCCCAGGCGGCGACGCTCGAGAACGCCTGCTGCCGGTCGCGAATCTGCTCCCAGAGCGGGAAGGACATGTTCTGCGAGCGTCCGTTGAAGTTGCCGCTGTACCACTGGCGGTTGGGGATGGCGACCTCGGCCAGTTCCCGTGGCCGTTCTACCGGAAGCGTGCGCAGGCGCACGGTGTCGAGCAGCTCGAAGATCGCCGTATTCGCTCCGATGCCGAGCGCGAGCGAGAGCACGGCGACGACAGCGAATCCGGGGTTGCGCGCGAGCAGCCGCGTTCCGTGGCGAAGGTCCTTCCACGCGGTCTCGGCGAACTGCAGCGTGTTCATGCGATAAATCTCCTCGCGGATTAGCGTGGCGTTTCCGAGCCGCCGGCTGGCAGCCGCCCGCGCGTCTTCGGCCGACATGCCGCGAGCGACATTGTCCTGCGCTTCGAGTTCGATGTGCGCCTCGAGTTCGCGGCGGCGTTCGTCGTCCCAGCGGCGGCGTCGGAAGTAGCGGTTGAACGGCATAGTTATTGCTCGGACGGCCTCAGCACACGGTTGATCGCGGCGACCATTTGTTCCCAGCGGCTGGTCTCATGCGCGAGCTGTTTGCGGCCCGCCGCCGTCAGGCGGTAGTAGCGCGCCTTGCGATTGTTTTCGGACGTCCCCCAGAAAGACGCGATCCAGCCGCGGTCCTCAATGCGGTGCAGGGCGGGGTAGAGCGAGCCATGTTCCACTTGCAGAAAATCGTCCGAACGGTGCCCGATGATCTGCGCGATCGTGTGCCCATGAGCCGGTCCAGGCGCCAGCGTCTGCAAAATCAATAGGTCGAGTGTCCCCTGAAGAATGTCTGCCTGAGAATTCGAATCGCGTCGCGGCATAGT
>JBDTTK010000209.1:0-7164 GCA_039930685.1 Bryobacteraceae bacterium
CCCGGCGTTGGAAACAAACCGAACGTTCCGATCTGGATTACGGTCGGAGATAAGCGCATCCCGCCCGGAGTCAGTGTGGCGGTCCGCTAGCGATCCTTCGCTCAACTAGAGGAGCCGCTTCGTTGAGCGAATGCCATCCATTCGGCTCCTCTGCCACTACTTCCCGAGACCGCACTCTTCGTGGATCGCGCGAACCGCGTGCTCGAGGCCGCCGCGGCGAACGACCACCGCAATCGTGAGTTCGCTCGAACCCTGCGCGATGGCGATGATGTTGATGTCTTTGCGCGAAATGGCGGTGAAGATGCGCCCGGCGAGTCCGGGGGTTCCGCGCATGCCCTCGCCCACGATGGCGAGCAAACTGACTTCGCGGTCGATCTCAATCGGCTTGACATAGCCGTGTGTGAGTTCGAGCGAGAGGCCTTCTTCGAGGAAGTCGGTGGCGCGTTGAAGTTCGTCTTCGCGGACCAGGAAGCAGAAGCTCTGCCGGTAGCTCGAACTCGTAATCGCAAGCACCTCGACGTTCGCGCGGGCGAGGGCGCCACGTGAGCGCGCCATGGCGCGCGTCCCGGTGAGGACGGCGCTGGCGGGTTCGATCGAGATAAGCGCGACGTTGGTCATCGACGTGACCGCGCAGGGCCCGGTGCGCGTCGAGATTTCGGGAACGATATGCGTTCCGGGCTTCGCGATGTCGAAGCTGTTTTTGCTCCACACGGGGATTTTGCGTTCGGCGAGGGGCGCGAGCGTCCGCGGGTGGAGCACCTTCGCGCCGTTGTAGGCGAGCTCGGCGGCCTCCGCGTACGTCACGTGTTCGAGGACGCGAGCATTGCTGACCAAGCGCGGATCGGCGGACATGATGCCGTCGACGTCGGTCCAGATCCAGAGTTCGGAGGCATCGAGGACGGCGGCAAGGATCGACGCGGAGAAATCGGATCCGCCTCTGCCAAGGGTCGTAGGACGGCCGTCGACGGTGGCGCCGTTGAATCCCGTAACGATGGGCAGAATGCCTTCGGCCAACAGTGGAAGCAGGCGCGCGGATGTCTTCGCGCGCGTGAGGTCGAGGAGCGGCGAGGCGTTGCCGAAGATCGCGTCGGTGACGATCAATTCCTCGCCCGACACGGCTTGGGCGGGCACGTTTTCACTCTCCAGGTGCGCCGCGAGCAGGAGTGCGGACAAGCGTTCGCCGATGGCGACGGCTTCGTCGACCGAGCGTGGCGGCCGTTCGCCAAGCATAAGAATGCCTTTTGCAATCCGCGAGAAGTCGGAGAGCAGTCCGTGGACGCCGGCGAGCACGGCGTCCTGCTTCGGCGCGGGAACGAGTTCGCGGACGGTCTCGAGGTGGCGCTCCCAGAGACGCTTCATGTTGGCGTCGAGGTCCGCCTGGTCGCCGGCTTCCGCCTTGCGGAGCGAGTCGATCAGGAGGTCGGTGACTTTGGACATCGCCGAGACGACGCTGATGGTGGGGCGTTGCGCGCGCTGCTCCGACGAGATACGGGCGGCCACGCGGATGCGTTCGGCGGAGCCCATGCTGGTGCCGCCGAACTTCATCACGAGCAGCCCGTGGGCGGACGAGTAGGTCAATGCATTCCTCCATTGGATGTACGGGCGCGGACAAGTTTGAGAATCGCTTCGACGACGTCCGCGGGCGGAACGCCGCTCGAGTCGATGTAGGTGGCGTCGGGCGCCTGCATGAGGGGCGCTTCGGCGCGGGTGCGGTCGCGCTGATCGCGTGCGGCGATCTCGCGGGCGACTCCGGCGGCTTGTTCCGGAGTGGCGCCGAGGTCGGCGACGCGGCGTCCGGCGCGGACTTCGGGAGTGGCGTCGAGGAACACTTTCACGGTGGCGTCGGGGAAAACGACGGTTCCGATGTCGCGGCCTTCCATGACGACGGACGCCTCCGCAGCCATCCGGCGCTGCGCGTCGACGAGGGCGCGGCGGACGGCGGGGATAGCAGAGACTTTGGAGGCGGCATCCGAGATTTCGGGCGTGCGAATGTCGGCGGTGACGTCCTCACCGTTGAGAAGAACGGTGGAGGCTCCGGCGGCGAACTCGATGTTCGCTTCGAGAGCAAGGCGTTCCAGGCGGTGCATGTCGTCGAGCGCGACACCGAGGCGCGCGGCCCAGAGTGCGACCGCGCGGTACATGGCGCCGGTGTCGATATAGACGTAGCCGAGGCGTTCGGCGAGGGCGCGGGCGATGGTGCTCTTGCCTGCGCCGGCGGGTCCGTCGATGGCGAGGATGACGCGTTTAGACATTCTGGGAGGCGACGATTGATAGAATCGGAAGCATGAAACGATTTCTTGCTGGTTTGGCGGTAGCCGGGATCATGCTGGCCGCAAATTCCATTGTCGAGGATGCGAAGAAGAAGATCAAAGAAGGAAAGTACGACGAGGCGATTACGGCGCTCGACGCCGAGCACAAAGCCAAGCCGAAATCTCCGGAAGTGACGACGGCGCTGGTAGACGCGCACATGGCGTACGGCGACTTCAACATGAACAACCCGCAGTTGCCGCCGTTCCGCAAGTACCCCGCCGCGCTGCGCGAGTACCGCAAAGTGGTGGAGATCGACAAGACGAACAAGAAGGCGAACGAGAACATCGCCACCATCGAGGGCATTTACAAGCAGATGGGGCGTCCGATTCCGAAGTAACATGGAGCGCGGCGGCAATGGTGGACACGCATCAAAGCCAAAATGGAACGGGCATCAGGTGGCCGACTCTGCTCATCGGAGCGCTCGCGTTTCTTGCGGGAACTGGGCTCTTATATTTCGGAGGCGGGGTGACTTTCCTCGTTCCGGGTTATCCTGGCGAGCCGTTCCTGTCGCGGGATAGGGTGCTGGTTGGAATCTTCCCACTGTTCGCGGGCGTGGCCGTATTGAGCCTGGCAGGATGGTTGTTTCGACGCTCGCTTCCCGCTCCACTAGCGAAGGAGGCACGATCCCCAGTTACGATGTCGGTTTATTGTGTAGCGGCCGCACTTGGACTGATCTGGCTCGCCTTCGTGGTTGCGGCGATGATCGTTCGGCGTTAGATTCTTGGCCCTGACGCTGGCAAGGATTCGCATACGCGAAGTCTGGAAGTAGAATAAATCTATGAACACCGCTCGCTATGTTCATTGGCAGGAAGGGGACATGTGGCTCGGGTACTTCGAGGAGTTCCCCGACTACATGACGCAAGGCGAAACCCTGGAAGACCTCAAAGAGAACCTTGCCGATCTTTACACGGATCTGACTAGCGGGAAAATCCCTGGCATTCGACGGGTCGCCGAATTACCCGTTGGATGAAGCGAATTGAGTTGATCCGTGCTTTGGAAAAGAACGGTTGTGTTCTGGTCCGTCACGGAGGAAGTCACGACTGGTATCGGAATCAGAATACTGGCATGTCCCAGGCCGTTCCCAGGCATCGCGAGATTCAAGAGAAACTCGCGAAGAGCATCCTCAAAAAACTGCTCTCGTAGCCAACTGCCAACGCCTACTTGAAGTCGTTGCGGTAAACCGTGCCCGCCTTCATGACGAACTTCACGTTCTGCATGGCGCGGATATCGGTCAGCGGATTGCCTTCGATGGCGATGATGTCCGCCGCGTGCTGTACTTCGAGGATGCCGGTCTCCTCTGAGATTCCGATGAGCTCGGCGGCGTGGATGGTCGCGGTCCGGATGGCCTCGATCGGCTTCATTCCAAACTCCACCATGTACGGAAACTGCTTCCAGTTGTCGCCGTGCGGGTAGACGCCGCCATCGGTGCCAAACGCCATGCGCGTTCCGGCTAGGTACGCTTTGCGGAAGTTCTCGCGCTGGACCTTGCCGATCTTCTTCTCCTTTTCGATCGACTCAAGCAGCATGCCTGCCTTCTCGCCCTCCTGCAGGATGTAATCGTCGTTGTAGATGTCGAAGACGAGGAACGTTCCGTGCTGGCGCGCGAGGCGGATGCCTTCCTCGTCGATCATGCTGACGTGCTCGACGGAGTCGATTCCGGCGTTGATCGCGTCCTTGATGGACTGGGTCCCGTGGGCATGAGCGGCGACCTTGCGGCCAAGCTTGTGCGCCTCTTCAACGATGGCCTTGATTTCTTCGAGCGTGTACTGCGGCGCTCCGGGCGAGTCTCCTTTGGACAAAACGCCGCCGGACGCGCAGATTTTGATGAGGTCCGCGCCGTACTTGATCACCTCACGGACTTTGGTGCGGGCGGCCCAGGGTCCGTCGGCGACGCCTTCGGATTTGAACTTGAACTCGGGCGCAAGAAGATTGGTGTCGCAGTGGCCGCCGGTGATGCCGAGGGCGGGTCCGGAGACGAACATCCGTGGACCTTCGATGTCGCCGTCGTTGATGGCATCGCGAAGGGCGACGTCCGCATAGCCGTCGGCGCCGACATTGCGGACGGTGGTGAATCCGGCCATCAGGGTCTTCTTCGCGTTCTTCGCGCCCGGTAGGGCCGAGCGCGGAACGGAGATGCCGAGGCCGGAGTAGCCGCTGTGCTGCGGATCCGACGTGAGGTGGTCGTGCACGTCCATCAGGCCCGGCATACAAGTGGCGTTCGAGAGGTCGATGGCGGACGCGCCGCCGGGAACCGCTGAACCGATGGCGGCGATCTTTGCGTTGTCGACCGTAATGACGACGTTGTCGCGCAGTGCGCCGGACTTGACGTCGAGGAACTTGCCGCACCGCAAGTAGACGGGCGCGGAAAAGGCAGGTACGGTCAGCAGGCAGAGGAGCAGCGCAGAGTGTTTCATGAGGGGAATGTTTATCGTAGCGGAAACCGCCGCCGACATCGCGTGCGGATTACTGTTCGCCCGTCATGTGGAGCGCGACGTCGCCGCCGAGTTCGAGAAACCGGTGTAGAGCTTCCGAATACGAGGCATCGGCGCGCGCTAGGAGCGATTTGAAAACCGGGAGGTCGCGGACTGGAGCGAACACGGGATCGTGCCGCAGCTGGTACCCGCAGTTGTAGTTCGACTGGAGGACGCGTTCGAGTTCCGCGCAGGCAGGTTCGCGCAGACCCGCCATGATTCCGTAGCGGGCGCAATTGAACCGCGCCTCCGGATCGCTGATCTCGAGTTGGAAGGATTCGATCGCGAGAGCCTGCGCTTCCTGCCATCGGCCTTGCATCGTGTAACGAGACAGGCCGACGTGCGCGCCCATCAGGACGCCTCGTGGCCGCGTCGGCTCCTGCTCGTCGAGAAGCCTCAACGCTTCTTCGTGCCGTCCGAGGTCGCCGAGGATGAACGCCAGCGGAAAACGGTCGGATTGCATTTCAATAAACGCAGTTTCGTAGTCCTGCAGCGACTTGTAGGTCCAGCCGACGCTGGTTCTGATGTGCGGATCAATTTCGCGGGCTCGCTGATGGGCGGTGATCGAAGCGCGAAAGAGTCCGGCGTAGCGGCAGGCGTGGACGAGACCGCCAAGAAGAGGGGCGTCGTGGCTATTCGTTCGCAGCCGGAGCAGCAGGCGCGTCATGGCGTCGAGGGCGCGTCCGCAGTCCGTTTCGACTGCCGTGTACAGGTTGTGGGCAAGAGGTAGGTCGGGATTCAGCGCAAACGCCCGGCGGAACGCCTGATCGGCGCGGGGAATATTCGGCCCAAATTCGTCGTGAAACTTGGCAAGCTGGTGATAGACGCGGCCGAGCCGGGCCCAGGCCGGCGCATAGCCGGGATCCTCAGCGACACACTCAAGGAGTAGGTCGCGCGCGATAAAGACGCTTCCGGTCGGCTGGTAAAAATCGTGAGAGGCGGCGCGCAGATAGTACTCGTATGCCTTCGCGCTCGCAGGGACGTCGTGCCCGAGCAAACGCGATTCCCGGGCGGTAAGCGGCACCATGAGCGAGTCCACGATGCGCCGGGTGAGTTCATCCTGCAACTGAAAAACATCACCCATCGACGTGTCGGCGACATGCGACCAGAGGACATTGCCGGAATCGCAGTCGACCAGTTGCGCCGAGACTCGCAGTTTCCCTCCCGCGCAGAGAAGGCTTCCGGCGACGAAAGCATCGACGTTGGCCTGGGATCCTACCGCGCGGGGATCCAGGGCGGAGGGATCGAAGCGAGCTCCGGCAAGAGTCGACCGCAAAACGAGAGATCCAAGAGAAGACAGGGATGAAGTGATCGCGTCCGGAAGGCTGTAGGCGAGGAAATCCACATCCGGGTCAGGCCGCAAAAGACGAAATGGAAGGACGATGAGGCGGGTAACAGACCGGCTGACGGCAGGCACCGTTGCGGAAGGCGCGTCGACCCCGGCGAGTTCCTTGAGCATCTCCGTCGCGGACGGAAACCGGTCTTCCACAGGCTTTTCCAGCGCTCGCCGGATCACGGAATCGGTGCGCTCTAGTTCGGGCGAACCGCCGATTGCCGACGGGTTCCGGTGCAGCACGCCATAGAAAACCTCGACATAGGACGCGCCTTCGAACACTCGCTTGCCCGTAAGCATCTCGTGGAAGATGCAGCCGGCCGCAAAGAGGTCCGATGCGGGCGTGAGAGGCTGACGGCGGATCTGCTCCGGGGACATGTAATAGGGCGTTCCGGCGATGGATTCGCCGATCGTAAGAGCCGTAAGCGTGATAGAGCCATCGGGTTGGGATGCAACGGTGTCCTGGGCGAGGCCGAAGTCGAGCACCTTGACGCCGTCCGGAGTCAGGAAGATATTCGACGGCTTGAGGTCGCGATGAATGACGTTGCGCTTGTGGAGGGCCGATAGCGCGGTCAACGTTTCGCGGATGATGCGCAGTGACTCGGCGAAGGTGCAGGGACCGGTGGACAGCCGCTCGGCGAGGGATTCGCCCTCGAGGCATTCCATAACGAGGAAGAGAGAGCCGTCGACTTCGGCGATATCGTAAAGCTGGCAGAGATTGGGATGGTTGAGCTGCGCGGCGATTCGCGCTTCGCGCCAAAGACGTTTGCGTTCGGTTTCGCCGGCATCCCCGCGAATGATCTTGACAGCCACGAGGCGTCCGAGGCGCTCGTCGCGCGCCTTGTAGACCACGCCCATACCGCCTTCGCCGAGCTTGGACACGATCTGATAGTGGCCGAGATTCGATCCGATCATGAGAGAAGACGCTGAAGACGTTCGTGCTGCCGCGCTTTTTGATCCTACCTCGAATAAAAGACAAAAGGCCGTAGCAGCGAACTGCGACGGCCTTTTTTGGGAGGCGTCGCCTTTGAGATTGCGGGCGGTGGTGGC
>JBDTTK010000210.1:0-7154 GCA_039930685.1 Bryobacteraceae bacterium
TCCGCTGACCGTTCGTGCACTTCAGGTCCGCCACTGGGGTGCGCGCTGGCAAACTGACCGGCACCGCGGTTATAACGGCTATTTGCTCGACATGAACGGCAAGCGAATCGTGTTCGGCGGCGATACCGCGAACACCGACCTGTTCCGCGCCGCACGAGTGAAAGGGCCGGTGGACCTGGCGATCATGCCGATCGGCGCCTACAATCCCTGGATCCACGCGCATTGCACGCCCGAACAGGCCGTCCGCATGGCGTCGGACGCCAATGCCGACCGCATTCTGCCGATCCATCACAAGACCTTCCGCTTGAGCGCGGAGCCGTTTGCGGAGCCCGTCGAGCGCTTCCGCGAAGCGGCGCGCGACCGGGCGGTCGGCGGCGACGTCGGTGACACGGCGACGCTCGTCTGATCGATAGCATTCCGCCGTCTCGATCAGGACGCGCCACAGCATGATCGATAGGAGTAATTGCTATCGATCAAATAAACGCTAAGGTATGATCGATAGAGAAGCCCGAATCGATCATGCCGTGGAACTGGCAACAACCCGATTGGCCACAGTTCACCTGGAACGCCGGTCGCATCGCGTCCGCTGAGGATCTATTCCTGCTCGAGGCCGGTGTGCTCGCTGGTGTGAGTAAGCATCTCGCACCGGACGAGCGAATGCAAAGCACCGTCGACGCAATGACGTCGGAAGCTGTCACGACATCGGAGATCGAGGGCGAGATTCTTGATCGCGGAAGCGTCCAGTCCTCGATTCAACGGCAACTCGGGCTTAAGGCGGACCGCAAGACCGCGCCGTTTCGCGAGCTCGGAGTCGCGGAGATGACCGCAAATGTGCATCTCCGGTGGGCGGAACCGCTCACGGGCAGGATGCTCTTCGATTGGCACTCGATGCTGATGCAAGGCCGCGATATGACGGATATTGGCCGGTACCGTCGGGACCGTACCCCAATGCAGGTAGTTTCGGGGGCCGCTCACGCGCCGCGCGTGCATTTCGAGGCCCCGCCTTCGCAGGCGGTCCCGAAACAAATGCAGCAATTCATCTCCTGGTTCGAAGCGACGGCGTCCGGATCCGCGAGGCTCCCTCTCCTGACGCGCTCCGGAATCGCGCACTTGTATTTCGTGACGATCCATCCGTTCGAGGACGGAAACGGCCGTATCGGCCGCGCGATCTCCGAAAAGGCTTTAGCGCATGGACTCGGCCGCCCGACAATGATCGCCCTCGCGGCGACCATCCTCCGAAAGCGTCGCGGCTATTACGATCAACTCGAAGCGGCGAACAAATGCAACGAGATCACGGAATGGCTCGCGTGGTTCGCCGCGACGGTGATCGAAGCGCAGCGGACATCGACCGCGAACGTTGAGTTCCTCGTTGATAAGACGCGCCTTCTCGACCGTCTGCGAGGCCAATTCAATGCCCGGCAGGAGAAGGCGCTCCGTCGCGTCCTGCGCGAAGGACCGGCGGGCTTTGACGGCGGATTGAGCGCCGCCAACTACGCAGTGATCACCGGTGCGTCGTCCGCTACGACTACACGCGATCTCACGGATCTAGTGGAGAAAGGGGCGCTTCGCCGGACAGGTGAGCGCCGGCACGCTCGGTATTGGACCGCGATTCCGAAGCGTCCGGTCGAACCGGTCAAGGTCTAATCTAAATTCGTCACAGGGCTGTAACCGCACCGTCGGCGAAGGCAGTCCTACTCGATAGCAGCGCCCGGATCTACTTGAGACTTCTCTCGCGACGTTCGGTCAAAACAAAACCGCCCGCGCACCGATTGCGCGAGCGGCCAGATCTTGATCCTTTAAAAGACTTGACGCGAAAAGCTAAATCCTGACCTGATGCACCGGTTCGCCCGGCCGAATCGCTGCGGCTTCGGCGGCGTTCAGATACGTCGCATCGAGCTTCGCCAGGTGGAAGAACGGCAGGTCGCCGAAGTCGGCCGTATTCGGCGTCGGCTGATAGACGATCACCGCGAGCCCCACAACCGTGGCTCCATACGATTCGACGAGGCTCTTCAGTTCCATCAAGTTGCGGCCGGACCGCAGGATGTCGTCGACGAGCAGTACCTTCTCGTTCGATTTCACTTCGAGAAACTGTCGGAATTGCTGCTTCTCGCCGGGCATCTCCCGCTCGGCCCAATAGACGCGCGCCGCGCGAAGGGCTTCGCAGACGCCATAAGCGACGGGCAGTCCGCCGGTCGCCGGAGCGACGATCGACAACTCCGGAATCATCGCGCGAATTTCTGTATTCGCACGCAGCAGGCGGCTCAAGCCGACGCTCAGAATCTTGGCATGATCGTAGTGACGCATCGTCACAGGGACCTGCAGATACTTGTCGACGTGCAAGCCGTCCGGGTAAACAAAGTGGCCGTCACGCAGGCCGCCGGTCGAGCGCAACAGGGCGACGACCTCTTCTTGAGTAGGGACCAGATTCATACAATCAGTGCGCACCGCGACCGGTGATTACGCTGGGAATCGTGCGCAGAATAATGCGCCAATCGAGACCGAGCGACCACTGATCGATGTACTGCATATCCATTTTCATCCAGGTTTCAAAATCGATGGCGTCACGTCCGGAAATCGCCCACAGACACGTCAAGCCTGGACGCATCCGCAGCCGCCGCCGCTGCCACCGTTTATATTGTTCCACTTCCTCGGGGACGGCGGGGCGCGGTCCGACCAGCGACATATCGCCTTTCAGCACGTTCCACAACTGCGGCCATTCGTCGATCGAAAACTTGCGAATCCACTTGCCGACCGGTGTCAGGCGGGGGTCGTCGGCGATCTTGAACACGATCTCGCGTTCATTATGCTCCTCCAGCCCCGCTCGCATCGACTCGGCGTCTTTGCACATCGAGCGGAATTTGTAGAACACGAAACGCCGACCGTTCAGGCCGCAGCGGACCTGCGTGAAGATAGCCGGTCCAGGCGAAGTCATCCGGACCAGCAAGCCGACGAGCAGCAGGAAGGGAGCGAACACGATCAGCGCTGCTGCCGAGAGGACCACGTCGGTCGCCCGTTTGACGAACAGTGGCAGCTCGTCATGCGGGGTGGCGGAGAACGTCAGCAGCGGGGCGTCGCCCAGCCTGTCGAGGTAGACGCGGGAATTGACGTGCGGAAAGAAGTCGACCGCGACGCGCGTGCGGACGCCCTCCTCGTCGCACAGCAGGAAGATGTCCTCGATCTCGGCGAGGCGGCGCGAATCCACCGCGAAAATGATCTCGTCGATGATGTCCTTCTTCAGCAAATCGGGAATCTCGCTGAGTTTGTAGACCGGATATCTGGATGCGAGTTCCTGTTCGGCCATGCTTCCGGTTTCCGACCCGTCCGCAACGAAGCCCGACAGCCGAATGCCATCGGCGGCGGCGCCTTCGAGTTGGGTCGCCACCCGCAGCGCGCTCTCGCCCAGTCCGACGATCAGCACGTAGTGCGGCTGTGCGAAGCCGCGGCGCATCAAAGCCGCAAGACGCGGAGCGTTCCATCGTCCGAATGAGCTCAGGATCCAGGCGTAGATTCCGAAAAGTGCCACGAAGGGCCGGGACAAATCCAGGCGCAGGAAGTATTGGAGCAGCACAATTGCCGCGACCAACGTCAAAGCTTGCCGCAGCGTATCGCGGACGATGATGATCGGCCTTGCTATCTCCAGGCGGTCATAAGTCTCCCAGGCGAACGAAGTCGCAATCCAGACGAAGACAGACCAGCCGAGGAGAAGCACACGCACTTCGGGCGCCAGGTAAAAGTTTCGTTCGAGGGAAAGATGGACGCGCGTTTCGTAGGCGGCAAAGAAGGCGAGCGCCGTCAGAAGGAGATCGGTGAAGGCGAACAGAATCCGAATTCGGCGATGGTGCCTTAGAAACACGAAGGGGCTGGAACGTTTCCGCTTCTAAGGGTAGCGCGATCTGAGCAGGCAATGCTCGTGTTCCCCCATAGGAATGCTCGAATGTTTGGATTCGGTCCTTGAGCTACGACGGAATCTTAACAGAGGCTGCCCCCTGGAAACGCTACAATCGTTCCCATGCGAGGGTTGGTCCTTTTGGTGGCGTGTGGAGCGTGTGTTCTGGCTCAGAATTCGAAGCGCGAATTGAAACCGGCGACGGAAATCGCCCATACGCCGAAGTTTCCCGGAACCTGGCGGCTGCTTTCGGCCGAGTACGTCGGGCCGAGCGGCGCGACGCGGCGCTTATACGGCGCGGGCGCCGTCGGGATGCTGATTTATGACGGCAAGGGCCATATGTCGGCGCAGATTGCGAATCCCGAACGCGAACCTTGGGCCAAAGGCGACCGCCTGGCAGAGACGCCCGAGGAAGCCAAGGCTTCGATCGATTCCTATATCTCCTACTTCGGCGATTACACCGTGGATGAAAAAAAGTCGGTGGTGATCCACAAAGTGAAGAGCGCGCTGATTCCGAATTGGACAGGTACGGACCAGGTCCGTGAATTCGAGTTTTGGGGCGACGACCGGCTCATCCTGACCACGGACGCGAAAATCGACGGCGTGGTCTACAAGGCGAAGCTGACCTGGGAGCGGATGCAGTAATCGCGGGCTTGCCGCGCCTACGCCCCCAGCTTTTCCTTGACCTTGCCGCTCAGCGCCTTCCCGTCAATCCGCTTTCCGGCAAGATGCGCCTGCGCGGCCTTCATCACCAGACCCATCTGCTTTGCGCCGGTCGCTCCCGTTTCGGCGATCGCCGCCGTAACGGCCGCATCCAGATCCTCGTCGCTTGCTAGCGACGGCATATAGGTCTCGATCAGCCTCAGCTCGGCTTCTTCCTTTTCCGCCAACTCCAGGCGGTCGCCCTTCCGAAACATGTCCGCCGATTCGCGCCGCTGCTTGATCAGCATGTTCATGATCTGCATTTCCGACGCTTCGTCGAGCGGCTTCATGGAGTCGATTTCGTGCTTTTTCAGGGCCGTTTTGATCATTCGCAGCGCACCGAGGCGAGCCTCATCCTTGGCCTTCATCGCGGCAACCATGTCGGTCTGAATCGTATCGAGTAAGGGCATGTCTGTCTGCTATTCTAAAGGTTCGCCAACCACGTAGTTGCCAAGGATTCATGCTCATCAAGAAACAGCCCCTGCTGAGCCAGGGGCTGAAGGTTCCTTTTCCATCGGTATGCAGGCCGACCGGTGTGCAAGCCTCACTTTCGAGTCCAAAACCCACGGACGAAAGTCGCCCTGAAAAAGAGCGATTTCAATGAGCGAAGAATCGAAAAACGCGTTTGACGGTCTGAACGGCGTGCATTCCTGTGCTCAAAGGCGTCGCGGCCGCGGACATCGCATCGAGAAGATCAACATAGAGATGGTGAACGAGTAATGAAAGTTCTGGTAGCCGAACCGCTGGCTCCGGCCGCGATCGAGAAGCTGAAAGCCCAGGCAGGTTGGAACGTCGTCGTTTCCGACCCGAAAGCCTATCTGGCGGAGTTGGGCGATACCGATGCCCTGCTGGTCCGCAGTGCCGCCAAAGTTACCAAAGAGGTGCTGGCCCAAGCGCCGAAACTGCGCGTGATTGGACGCGCCGGCGTCGGCGTCGACAACGTCGATCTGGACGCGGCAACCTCGGCGGGCGTACTGGTGATGAACACGCCGGGAGGCAACGCGATTTCCGTCGCCGAGCACACCTTGGCCCTCATGCTCTCGATGGCGCGGTCGATTCCCCAGGCGAGCGCGTCGACCAAGTCCGGCAAGTGGGAGAAGAAGAAGTTTCTCGGCAATGAGCTGCGCGGCAAAACGCTCGGGATCATGGGCCTCGGCAGTATCGGACGGGAAGTGGCGCGCCGTGCGCGAGCCTTCGAGATGCGTATCATCGCGTTCGATCCGTATGTCAACCCGCAGACTGCCTCCGACACTGGGATCGAACTGGTCACTCTCCCCGACCTCTATGCGAGTTCGGATTACATCTCGATTCACGTCGCCCTGACGCCCGAAACGGTCGGCATCCTGAATGCCGAAGCATTCGCGCAGATGAAGAAGGGCGTGCGCATTGTCAATTGCGCGCGCGGCGAACTCGTGGACCCCACCGCACTCAAGGCCGCGCTCGATTCCGGCACAGTGAGCGGCGCCGCGCTCGACGTCTTCCAAGTGGAGCCGCCGGCCGCCGGCGAGCCGCTGCTCGCGTTCGACCAGGTGATCGCCACGCCGCATATCGGCGGGTCGACCGAGGAAGCGCAGGAGATCGTTGGGATCCGGATCGTCGAACAGATGGTGGAATACCTATTGAACGGCGTGGCATTGAACGCCGTAAACGTTCCGGCGATGACTGCGGAACAGTTTAAGACGGTGGGACCCTACGTGGACCTCGCCGAGCGCCTCGGTGCCTTCGCTGCGTTCGTAGCCAGCGGAAATCCGCGTTCCGTCACGATCACCTATCACGGACGCATCGCTGAGATGAATACGCAGTTGATCCGCAATGCAGGACTGGCCGGCGTGCTCGCGCGCTCTTCCGAGCGGAAGCCCAACGTTGTGAACGCCCAGCAGATCGCCGCCGATCGGGGGCTTACATTTACCGAGAAGCACGTCAGCCGTGCCGGACACACCGATTCGGTCCGTCTCGAACTGGCGACCGACACGGGCGTGACGCGCGTCGAGGGCGCCATGGTGCTGCATAAGCCTCGCCTGGTCGCAGTGGACGGCATTCAATGCGAGGCTCCCTTGACGGGCCACATCGTGTTCCTTAAGAACGAAGACGTTCCCGGCGTCATTGGCTACATCGGGTCTGTCACCGGCAAGAACCACATCAACATCGCGAACTTCGCCCTCGGCCGCCAGGATGCGCCGGTCAACGGGAAACCGCTCGAGGCGGTGGCCGTCATCGAGACCGATACGGCGGTCGGAGATGGAGTTCTCAACCAGTTTCTCGAGAACAAGGCCGTGAAAGTCGCGCGCTCCGTAGAATTGGCGGGCTAGCGCCGCGTCGGAGGATCTGGGCCGCGATGCACCGTGCCCGGGGGCAAAATGGTCGTTGCGGGCGTGGGCGAATCTTTATTTGATTCGTTTCGAGTCGCTTACAGCGAAATTTGATGTTTACCGTGCAGATCTCGTGTGCTATGATGTGGATGCGAAAGCAATCCCCCTCCGACGGAGTTAAAGACACCTTCGAATGAGCTTTTCTGTATTTCTTGGAAACCTGCCTACGTGGGTCACTGCGGATGATATCAAGTCGT